>NZ_JBFFOE010000083.1:0-10192 GCF_041562875.1 Lutibacter sp.
ACTATAACCACCTAAAGCATCTATTTCCCTAACAATTTGCCCTTTTGCGATTCCTCCCATAGCTGGATTACAACTCATTTGAGCAATATTTTGTAAATTCATTGTTATTAAAAGTGTATGTGCACCCATATTAGCACTAGCTGCAGCAGCTTCACTCCCGGCGTGTCCACCTCCAACAACTATAACATCATAAACCGAATTAAACATATTTGATTGTATTGTGTTCCACGTGGAACGTTATTAAGATTCTAATAAAGCTAAACATTTCTCTTCTTCGCTCCTCATTTCAGCTTTTGCTTCATCTGTTTTATCTTTATAGCCCATATAATGTAAAACCCCATGAATTATTACTCTATTTAGCTCATTATCAAATGTTTGCGAGAAAATATTGGCGTTTTCTTGAACTCTTTCTACTGAAATAAAAATATCTCCACTAATAAGCTTACCTAATGTATAATCGAAACTAATAATATCTGTTAAAGTATCATGTTCTAAAAATTCAACATTCAATTTAAGTAAATATTCATCATCACAAAAAATGTAATTTAATTCACCTTCCGTAAATCCACGAGTTTCAATACACTCAGAAATCCATTTTTGTATGGCCTCTTCATTGGTTAATTTAAAATTAGTTTCGTAATTAAATAGAATCATTTTATTATTTTATTTTACTGTTTTAAAGTACTCTTGCACTTTCTTTTTATAAATTGTGCGCAAAGGTAATGATTGTCTATTTAATATTTCGTTATAATTAAAATACTGATTTTGAAGTTTTAATTTATCAATATTTCTTTTTTGAAACTCTTCAATGTTAGTTTCAGATTTTCTCATTTTATCTTGTCCTTGTTGTAAAGTAGCTTTTTCCAATTTTAACAATTCATAATTCAACTCCTCCATCTTTTGAATGACCTCTCTAGTGAAACCTTTTTCTAGTAAAGCCTTTTCTAAATCTTCCATTTGCTTTATAGCTTCACCTGAACCACTACCAGGTTTATTACCATCTTCACCTAACATTTCTTTAAGCATTTCCCTTAATTTAGATTGCTGTTTATAAATTTCATATAAATCACCATTCATTTGCTCTCCTCCATCACCGGGTTTTTCACCCTTTTCTTTACCTTCTTTTTCGTCTGGCTTCTCTCCCTTTCTGGTTCCCTCCTTCATTTGTTTCGTCAATTCTCCCTGCTTTTTAATAACATCGGGCAAACTAAACTCTTGAGAACTTCCCTTTCCTTCACCTAAACTAGGCGAAGCATTCATTAAACTTTCTAATAAATTACTCAATGAATTTGCTAAATTATTAACTGCAGTAATTACAAATTGTTGGTTAGAAACTCCTTGATCAAATCTATTTTCAGTAAAATTCAATAAAGATTCATCAATGTTATAATGTGCATCAGAAACTTCCTTTTGAATAGCCACTCCCATTTTTGCAATGCGTAAAGAAAGCAAATATAAACTATCATCAATATGTTCAAAGTATTCTTTTAAGTTATGTTGCTGTTTTATGTTTTTTGGGTATTCTGGATGGTGATCATTTGAACTAGAAAACTTATTTAATAGCGCCTCTTGTTGAAATGAAAACTCAATTAGGTTTTCTACAATTTTACGTAAATCATCAATATTTTCATCTATAGATTCTCCCTCAGCAGCTTCCATAGATTGTTCCATAGATCTACCTAATTCCTTCATTTTCTTTGAAGCAGATTTTTGACTTTTTTTGGCTTTACTTTGCTGTTGCTCTTTTAAATCTTCTGATGCTTTTTTTAAATCCTCATCAATAGCTTTTTTTTCATCTTCCGTATTAGGAAGTTTCATTGGACGTTGTAATTCTTTATTTTGCTTTTCTAATTCATTAAAATTTTTTTTTATTTCCTCAAATTCTTTATTAACTTCTTCTTGTTTTTCAACCGCATTTTCTTCATCTTTTTGTTTAGACAATTCATTTTCCTTTTCTGCTAATTGATCTAATTTTTCAGAAATTTGATTTGCTTTTTGTTCCACATAAAAACGTTTAGTGAGTTCTAAAATGCGTTCTAAACTTTGCTCATTTTGTTTATTTTTTTTCGTAAGCTCTTTTAATTTATCAACCAAATCTTCCTTTTCAAGTTTATTGGTAAGCTGCTTAAGTTCATCCAACATTTTTTCTTGATTCGCTAACTTCTTGGTTTCTTCAATTCTTTTTTGAAGCTCTTCCTTCTTGTCTTTTAAATCTTCATTTTGTGGTTGTTCATTTAAATTTTTTTCCAACTGATTTGTTTGCTTTTGAAACATTTCTTGATATTGCGATTGACGTTTTATAAACTGCTCCAATTGTTTTGTATCGTTCCAATTAATTTCAGCCTTCTTTTGAATTGAATTTTTAAACTTTTCTAGTTCTGAATTTGATTGTTTTGATTTTTCTAAAGTTTTTGAAATATTTATAATCGTTTCTTTTTGCTCATTTAGCAATTCTTCCTTTAATTCCTTTTCGGTTTTATTATAATAACTAAAAACACGACTCTTCGTTTTCTTATTTCCATTCACTGTATCGTTATCAAAAACTTCAAAATAGAGTTCATAAGCAACACCTTCTTCAATTGTAATTCCGTCAGGGAAAACATAATAAAAGTCTGAAAAAGAAGCTTTTGAAACTTCTATCAAATGCTTTTTAGATTGTTCTGGCTTATTCTTGTTATAATATACTAATTGAAGTTTGTTAATGCCGTAATCATCGCTTAATTGACCAATAAACTGAACTGGACCATGACTAATAAAATCAATATCTGATTTTACAATAATTTTAGGAAGTTCATCAGAAATAACCTGAATCGCAAAATTTAAAGACTCGTGATTTTTAAGTTCTTGGTTTGAAGTAGAAATTTTATAATTAATAGAATTGTATACCTGTTTTGAATAACTAAAATAATCTTTGGTGCTTTGTTTAAAATTTTCAACTTCCTGCAGGTTTGAACTAAAGTTTATGACATTAGTTTGATGCGTTTCAACTTGCCAAGAAATTAGAGTCCCTTGTGGAACAATTGCATTGCCAGTATTTTGAATTACTTCATTACGTTTACCTGTGTACTTTGGATAATTTAACACCATTTTTAAATTAGTTATAACAGGTGTAGCAATACTTTTAATTTGATAATTTTTAGAACTAATTCCGTTCGCTTCCAAATAGAAATCAATTGTGTGTTTTATATTTGTAAAATGATATTCAAACTTTCCAAAGCCTTTATTTTCTAAATAGTAGTTTTCATCTAAAAAATTAATTTTAGCATCTTCTGGAATTACGTTTCCAACAGTTTCAATTTGCAATGTAAATGGTTCTCCCTCTACAACATTAAATGAGTTATTTAAAACAACGAAAGAAAATGGTGCTGGTGGTTCAAATTGAGTGTTATAATGAACTACTCTAGAAAAACTTTCATTAAAAATAGTGCTATTACCAGTTATATAAACTAACAACCAAATTACAATAGGAATTAAAGCAAATTTAATAAACTTCTTATTTTTTGAATAATCAATGGCACCTCTAAACGGTATCAGTTGTATTTCTTTAGATTTTTGCTCAATACTTGCTTCAATAAGTTCAGAATTTTCTTCAGAATAATGTAACTGCAACATATTCAGCAACTTATCACTTATCTCTGGAAAGTGATTTCCAATAATTTTAGAAGCTTCAACCTCAGTAATACCATTTTTAAAACCTATTATTTTAATAATTGGAAATAAAATATAGAATGTTAATAAGCTTAATTCAACTAGTATAAAAATCCAAAATAAAACTGTTCTTGCTGAAGGTTTTAGCCATAAAAAATACTCTATGAAAAGGGTAATTATAAAATACAATAGCCCAATGGCAAAAAACAACAATAGCCCTTTAATAAGCTCATTAAAATAGAACTTTTTAATAAAGTGTTGAAGTTTAACTTGTATGTTATTAAAACTGCTCAATAGATTTCCTTTAACTTTAGTAAAAGATAAAATTAACTAAAATTAAGTACAAATTAATTTTTAGTTGTCCGAATTAAAAAAAACGGTTTTACCATAATAATTTAACGATTTTACCTTACATACCAGAAACAAAATTAAAATACATTTGAAATGAACCCAGCAAAGAAAATAATATGTATTTAATTAAGTCCATTTCACTAAAGAACATACTAAAGTTTACAATTATTGTGTGCTCTATATTAATTATAAGTATGTATTTGTATGTAATTTATAAACGTTTTACAGGAACGGAAATATAAAACTAAAAATAGCTATTCATCAAGTAATTAAATATACAACTACAATTTAAAATACAGTAAATTTAGACGAACTATAGTACTACAATTTTTTCTTTAATAGCATACAGTACAAGACCAATTCGGGTTTTAGCACCTAATTTTTCAAATAAAGCTTCTCTATAATTATCAACAGTTTTTGGACTTAAAAACATGACTTCAGCAATTTCTCTGTAAGTTCTTTCTGTACAAGCTAATTTTAAAAACTCTAATTCTCTATCTTTTAATTTAATAGCAATTGATTTTTGTTTATGATTAATAGAATTTAACAATGTATTAGTCACGTTTTCAGTATAATAAAAACCAGAAGCATCAACTTCTTTTAAAGCGTGTTGTAATACTGAAGGATGAATATCTTTCAGTAAATATCCTTTTGCACCAGCACGAAGCATTTTTAAAATAGTATCTTCATCAGCTTCCATTGATAAAGCCAGCACTTTAATTTCAGGTTTATTATCTTTTAACCATTGTGTAGCTTCAATACCATTCATTATTGGCATTTTAATGTCCATTAAAACAATTTGGGGCTGTTTATTTTCTTTAGAAAAATAATCTACCAACTCTTTTCCATTATTTAAAACAGTTACTACATTAAATTCATCAAAATTAGAGACTAAACCATTTAGTGCTTGTGAAAATAATACGTGATCGTCAACAATAATTATATCTATTTTATTCATCATTTTTTATTTTAGGCAACTAATATATAACTTGGTTCCGTTATTTTTAGATGATTTTAAATCTATGGTTCCGCCAATTAATTTTGCCCTACTTTTCATATTTAGTAAACCAATTCCCTCCTGTTTAGATGTATCATTTATATCAAAGCCTATACCATCATCTTCTGCATAAATTTCTAACAAATTCCCTGTATATTTTAGTTCAATTGCTAAATTTTTAGCTTTAGAATACTTAAGGGTATTATTACAAAATTCTTGCAAAATTCTAAACAAAATAATTTCTTTTTCATTGCTCAAATTATAAGGTTCATCAGAAACTTTTAAAGATGAATTTATAAAATTTAACCTATTAAATCGTTCTATTTCCAGTTTAATAGACTCAATTAAGCCTTTGTTTTTTATAGTATCTGGACTTAAAGATTTTGCTAAGCCTCTTAATTCATGTAAGCTTTTTCCAACAATATTACTGGTTTCTTGAACTTTAATTCGCTGTTCTTCAGATACTTTTAGCTGTAAAATATTTAACTGCATTTTTGCAACTGATAACAATTGACCTACGTTATCATGAATTTCCCAACTTATATTTTGAAGCGCTTGTTCTTGAATTTCTAATTTCGATTTCGTAATCTCTTCATCAAACCGCTGCTGAATTTCGCGTTGCTTTAATAAAAAAGTTGTTTTTTTCTGCTGAAAATATGAGAAAAAGAAAATTAAACTAACTGCTAAAATAATTACAATTATTGTAGCAATTAAAACCATTATTTGTACTTCTTTCTGTTCCAAATTTTAACTATTAAATTCTTTTTTACTTATTATAAAACCTGTAATAAAACAGGTATGCATGATTAAATTAAGACCTAAGGTTATGTATTTAAACATCCCGTAAACCGATGTATATTTAAATAATGCATATGCAGGTAAAAATGCAATATTATATAAAAATAAACCTAATGCTATCCAAAAGAATAATGAATTTTTAAAATTCAAAATCTTATCATTTTCCAATAATTCAGTAAAAAAAATAATAACCACAACAACAATAAGTAGTTTTGCGAATAAGATATTATTCAATAAAAAATATTCAATTATATTATTATAAAATAGCACATTTACTAATGTTATAATAATAAATATTACTATTAAAAAATAAATTATATTCCGTTTAAATTTATTTGTAACCTGATTTAATAAAAAATAAGAAATAAATAACATATTGATTATATTCCAAGAATTATAAACAATATTATTCTTTACAATTAAAACTAAACCTAAATAAGATCCAAAAATTTCAGAGATTAATGTGTAAATTAAAAAGTAAAAAAAGAACTTTAAAGGTTTATTGTGAGAAAATTTATGGAAATTAAATAAACCAACTAGAATGCTAATTGAATAAATTAATGGATATATATAAGCTTGCATTTTAAAAATTATTGTGGATATTGAGCAGATGGTGGATCACCTGCAATACCATCATTTAATGCATCAATATCATCAATATCGGAACTTCCTGCCACAGCAGCTATTTTATCATTTTGTGATACTTCAACTTTAGGTTTAGTTGGTACAAAAAACACCGTAGATAAATCTTTTTTATTTTGCTTTTTATCAGTATTAGAATAAGCTCCAAAATAAACACGTAACCCATTTGCTTCTGGTGCTTCATTTTCAACATATGCAATATAATTTTTTAACTCTTCTAAAGAAAACCAACAAGAAATAGCATCTTCTTTTTTAAGATCACCCGATTCTTTTTTTACTATTTTATTTAAATCTTTAGAACGTGTTTTAATAAATTGTTGATTTAATTCTTTTGCTTTTACAGGAGTAATAAGCCCTTTAGGTAAGTCTGTTTTCATAGTTAAATAACTTATTTAAAATTGATTTGTTAAAAGTACTATTTTCTTAAGTTTTATACATAAAGTATTACATTTAAGATAAACATTAAATAAACTATTGTTAATCAATTACTTAACTAAATAATTAAAATTAAAAATTAAAAAAGGGGATATTTCCCCTTTTTAAAATAGGGTATTTCCTTCTTTAAATTTTAATTAGTCTGTTTACTTTTGAAGTATCTTAAAAAGATATATTAAATATTTTTAATAACTAAAAATGGAAGTAAATAAATCTAAACCTATATTAATTGGCTTCATTGTATTTATTGTTATTTGCTTAAATTTTTTTTTATTAAATGTAGTTACTGAAGCTTCTGCAAATCAAAAAACATTTGAAAAAAATATAGAGTTTTTAAAATAAGAGTATAATTGTCCCTAAATACCCACACAAAAACATTCTTTGATTAATATCAAAGGGTACTTAAAATCAATTATTGGGCTGGTTTTAAAGGTTGCTTCACAGCAGCCTTTTTTTGTATTAAAGTGCGTATATTCCTATTGAAAAATTATCTTTGCACTTTAAAAACAAGATATAATGAATAACGTTAGAGTACGCTTTGCTCCTAGTCCAACCGGACCTTTACATATTGGTGGTGTTAGAACCGCTCTTTTTAATTACTTATTTGCTAAAAAACACAATGGGACTTTTATTTTAAGAATTGAAGATACCGATCAAACGCGTTATGTTGCAAATGCTGAACAATATATTATTGATGCCTTAAATTGGTGTAACATTCCTTTTGATGAAGGACCTGGAAAGAATGAAAAATTTGGACCTTATCGTCAATCTGAACGAAAAGAAATTTACAAACAATATGCAAATCAATTAATTGAAAGCGGTAATGCTTATTATTGTTTTGATACTTCTGAAGAATTAGATTTTCATAGAAATGACCATGAAGAAAAAGGAAAAACCTTTATTTACAATTGGCACAACAGAACTAAATTAAACAATTCTATTTCATTATCAAAAGAAGAAGTTGAAAAACGAATTGCAAATGGAGATAACTATGTAGTTAGGTTTAAAATGCACGATCCTATAAAAGATGGTGAAAGCGCAATAATTTCATCAACAGATATTATTAGAGGAAATGTATCCTTCAAAAAAGAATTATTAGACGATAAAATTTTATTTAAAAGTGATGGTATGCCAACCTATCATTTAGCAAATATAGTAGATGATCATTTAATGGAAATTACCCACGTAATTCGTGGTGAAGAATGGTTGCCTTCACTCCCACTTCATATTGCTTTATATCAAGCTTTTGGCTGGGAAATTCCTGAATTTGCACATTTACCATTAATTTTAAAACCCGTTGGAAAAGGAAAATTAAGCAAACGTGATGGTGATAAATTAGGGTTTCCTGTATTTCCACTAGCCTATACAAATTCTGAAACAAATGAAGTTTCAAGAGGTTACAAAGAAGATGGTTATTTTGCCGATGCTTTTATAAACATGTTAGCTTTATTAGGCTGGAATCCAGGTACGGAACAAGAAATTTTTACATTGGAAGAATTGTGTAAAACATTTACTTTAGAACGTGTAAGTAAAAGTGGTGCAAAATTTAGTCCTGAGAAAACTAATTGGTTCAATCAACAATATATGATGCTGAAAACTGATGAAGAATTAGCCGAAATATATTCAACTATTCTAAACGAAAAAGGTATAAAAAAGGAATTAAAATACGTAATTAAAGTTGTTTCCTTAATTAAGGAAAGAGCTACTTTTGTAACTGATTTTTGGGGATTATCGAACTTCTTTTTTGAAGCTCCAACTGAATACGATGAGAAAGCTGCAAAGAAAAACTGGAAATCTGAAACTAATTCTTTAATGAAAGAATTAATTGAAGTTTTAGTAACTATTGAAGATTTTAATTCTCAAAACATTGAAACTATTGTTAAACAATGGATAACTGCAAAAGAAATTGGTTTTGGTATGGTTATGCAACCTTTTAGATTAAGTTTGGTTGGCGAAATGAAAGGTCCTCATCTATTTGATATTGCTGAAATGCTTGGAAAGGAAGCAACTATTGAACGAATTAATAAAGCAATCAACACATTATAAAGTAAATAAAATAAAAAAAGAGCTAATTAGCTCTTTTTTTATTTTATTTATTCTTTTAAAACTATTCTGTTTCTTTAACTTCAGTGACAAAATATTTGGTATCTCCAAGCCAAGGAAATGTTGCAAAACGCTCTTTATAAGTTAGTTTTACATCTTTACCCTGTAAATCTTGAAGTAATTGAATTACCTCCTTTTCTTGAGCTTCTACTGAAAATGTAAAGATTTGTGCTTCAGAAACCCCTTGACTTATTTCTCCTTCCCAAGTTTTAAAAATTAAACCTTTATGACTAAACTTTACCAATTCTCCCGCTCTATATCCTTCACTATAAGTTATATAATAAATAGTAAAAAAGTATAAAACAATCCCTAACACAACAAGTCCAACTATACTAAATAATATTTTTTTCATACGTATTTTATAAAGTATAAATATAGTTATTAATTAAAATTATTTTATAAAATTAAATTGATTTAAAATCATTTCCTATTTCATTGTAACGTTTTCAAAAAATGAAATACATATATTTCAAAGATATTTTGATTAAATAATTTAATCATTGTATCTTTAAATAATTAATTAACCTAAAATATAATAGTATGCCTAATTTTTATGCAATTATAGGAGTAATAGCACTTATTATTCTTTTTTCTTCTTTTTTTACAGTTAAACAACAAACAATTGCTATCATTGAACGCTTTGGTAAATTTCAAAGCACTAAAAGCCCTGGTTTACAACTAAAAATACCTATTTTTGATAAAGTTGCAGGACGTGTAAGTTTGCGTGTTCAACAATTGGATGTAATTGTAGAAACTAAAACAAAAGATGATGTTTTTGTTCATTTAAAAATTTCAGTACAATTTTTAATTAGACCTGATCACGTTTATGACGCTTTTTACAAACTTCAAAACCCACATGAGCAAATTACAGCCTTTATTTTTGATGTTGTACGTGCAGAAGTTCCTAAAATGATATTAGATGATGTTTTTGAAAAGAAAGAAGAAATTGCACTGGCTATACAACGCGATTTAAAAGAAGCAATGCTTGATTATGGATACGATATTATAAAAGCTTTAGTAACTGATATTGATCCAGATGAAAAGGTTAAAATAGCTATGAACCGTATTAATGCAGCTGATCGTGAAAAAATTGCTGCACAACACGAAGGTGATGCACAACGTATTTTAATTGTTGAAAGAGCAAAAGCAGAAGCGGAAAGTAAGCGTTTACAAGGTAAAGGTATTGCAGATCAACGAAGAGAAATTGCCCGTGGTTTA
>NZ_JBFFOE010000084.1:0-10169 GCF_041562875.1 Lutibacter sp.
GAATAACCTCCTGACTCGTAAGCACCTTTATTGGCTGCTTCCATAATTCCTGGACCTCCGCCAGTCATTACAGTAAAACCTAATTTAGAAAGAGCAGCGCCTACTTTTTCTGCTTTTTTATAATATTTATTTTTATTGTCGAATCTGGCAGAACCAAAAACAGTTACACACGGATCAATAAAATGCAATTTCCTAAATGATTTTATAAAGTGATATTGCACTTTTAAAGTGAAAAATAACTCCTTAAATCTATCTCGAGGACCTTGAAGAAATGAACTTTCATCAATTAAATAATCACTACCACTATCTCTACTGAATTTATCCATCTTAAAAATTTATTTTTTTGTTCCTCCATTTTAAAAAAACAAAGAAATTATTATACAATAACCAAAATATGAGTTTATTAAAATTATGAATTACAACACACATTGTTAATGATATAAATCAATTCTTATAAAACTCTAAAATTTAACACTTTATATTTCATTAATAATTATAAGCAGTTCATAGAATTATTAACTATAAATTATTTAAAATATGAGTCAGTTGATTTTCCTCATTTCAATTTAATATCTACTAAAGTACTTTTAATGTAAATATTTAATGTTTAATTTAAAATTATTATATTATGAAAACCGATGCACAAATTAAAGAAGATGTATTAGATGAATTATTATGGCAACCAAACATTGACGAAACAAAAATTGGTGTTATTGTTGAAGATGGTGTTGTAACTCTTAGTGGTATTTTAAATAGTTATACTAAAAAATTAGAGGCTGAAAAAGCAGCAAAAAATGTAAAAGGAGTAAAAGCCGTTGCGCTAGATATTGAAGTAAAACATGGATCAGACTTTAAAAAAACAGATAAAGAAATTGCAAAAGCAGCTGTTGATGCTTTAACCTGGAATACTTCAATACCTGAAGACAAAATTGCTATAAAAGTTGAAGATGGATGGGTTTATTTATCAGGTGAACTTAATTGGTTTTATCAAAAAGATGCTGCTAAAAAGGCAGTTGAAAATTTGCTTGGTGTAAAAGGCGTTGTTAATAGCATTGAAATAAAACAAGCTGTGCAACCTTCCCAAATAAAAGAAAAAATTACCAAAGCTTTTGAACGTTCTGCACAAGTTGATGCTAATAAAGTTTCTGTTATAGTTGATGGACACACTGTTACTTTACGTGGTACAGTACATTCTCTTGCTGAAAAAGATGAAGCTCAAAAAGCAGCATATCTTGCTCCAGGTGTTTATTCAGTGAAAAATGAGCTTAAAGTTCAATATTATCCTGAGTATGCATAATTAAAATCTTTATTAACATAGCAGATACTCAACATTTTGTGAGACTATTTACAAATTTATTATTTAATTAAAACTATTATATTATGAAAACCGATTATGAAATTAAAGAAGATGTTTTATCCGAATTGGCATGGCAACCAAATATTGATGAAACAAAAATTGGTGTTATTGTTGAAAACGGTGTTGTTACCCTTAGTGGTGTTGTAGACAGTTACACAAAAAAATTAGCAGCAGAAAAAGCGGCAAAAGGTGTAAAAGGTGTAAAAGCAGTAGCGCTTGATATTGAAGTTAAATACGGAACGGATTACAAAAAAACTGACAAAGAGATTGCTAAAGCTGTTGTAAACGCATTATCTTGGGACATTTCTGTACCAAAAGATAAAGTTTCTGTAAAAGTGGAAGATGGTTGGGTTTATTTGTCAGGAGAACTTAAATGGTTTTATCAAAAAGATGCTGCAAAAAAAGCAGTTCAAAATTTGCTTGGTGTAAAAGGCGTTGTAAACAGCATTCAAATAAAACAAGCAGTAGAACCAACTCAAATTAAAGAAAGAATTAGCAAAGCATTTGAACGCTCTGCTAATGTTCTTGCAAAAAATGTAACTGTTTCTGTTGATGGACATACTGTAACATTACGTGGAACTGTAAACTCAATTGCTGAAAAAGATGAAGCCCAAAAAGCAGCATATTTTGCGCCAGGTGTATATGAAGTTAAAAATGAGTTAAAAGTGCAATATCAACATGAATATGCATAATTAAAGAATTAAATTCTGCATTGAAGAAATTGAACATTTTATGAGGCTGTCTAGAAAGTTATTAAATTCGTCATTCTGAACTTGATTCAGAATATTATTATATTGATTACTAATCATTATAAAACTTAAAATAGATTCATGGCTGACGAAAACTATACTTTTTGGACAGCCTCATTTTTTAAATATTTATAAATAACATTAAAAAATGGACATTATTTCTTGGAATGTAAATGGCTTAAATGCAATTTCAAAAAAATCATTTTTTGAATCCATAAAGAAAATGAATCCTGATATACTTTGTCTACAAGAAACAAAAATACAAGATAAAAAAGCACTTGAAATTTTAGTACCATTAGCCAATTACTTTATTTATTGTAATTCCGCAGAAAAAAAAGGATATTCAGGCACCGCACTACTTTGTAAAAATAAACCCATTAAATTAACTATTGTAAATGAGGATAAAGAAGGACGAATCATATGCGCTGAGTATTCGAATTTTTATTTGGTAAATGTATATGTTCCAAATTCTGGTCAACAATTGGAAAGATTGAATTATCGAAAAATTTGGGATGCCAATTTTTTGAGTTATTTAAAAACATTAGAAAAAACAAAACCAGTTATTGCATGTGGAGATTTTAATGTAGCTCACCAACCCATTGACTTAAAAAATGATAAAGCAAACTACAATAAAACAGCTGGTTATACTCAAATTGAAATTGATGGAATGCAAAATTTATTGAATGCAGGGTTTGTTGATTCTTTTAGATATTTTCATCCAACAAAAATTGCTTATACTTTTTGGAGTTATCGCTTTAACGCAAGAGCTAAAAATATTGGTTGGCGTATTGATTATTTTTTAGTCAGTAAATCGTTGATTGGGGACATAAAAGAGATTGAAATTCTTTCCGATTATTATGGTTCAGATCATTGTCCAATCAGTCTAAAAATTGATTATAGATAAATGCATTTCAAAATATTAAAGGAGAAAGACGCTGCTTTTGAGTTAATACTTCACTAAATAAATCCCCTAATTTTTCAACTCTTTTTGGAACATTTTTAATAGTGAAATCTTTTGGTGTAAACCCGCCTTTTTTAACTTCCTCCCAACTTAGTGGTGTTGAAACTGGAGCATTAGAATATGCACGAACTGTATAAGGTGCAGCTGTATTCCTGCTAATTACGTTTTGTAAATAATCTATCGTAATTTTGGTTCCAACATGTGTTTTTCCACTTTCTTTTTGGGTTGTAATTAATTCAGAATGCTTTTCTGCTAATTGATTGCTCATATTTTTTACCCATTCTCTTACCATTTTAAATGAATATTCGGCAATTATGGGAACATAAACATGCAAACCATTTCCTCCGGTAGTTTTTACATACGATTTTAAATTTATTGAGGTTAATAATTCATTCAAATACAACGCAGCCTGTAAAACAGTATTAAAGTCAGTATTTTCATTGACATCAAAATCAAATATGGCAATATCTGGATAAAAATAATTTGGCATTTTTGAAGACCATAAATGAAATTCAATTCCTCCTTTGGAAGCAAACCAAAGCAATCCTAAAGTTGAATTAATTAATGGAACCTGAATTATTTTATCTTGGCTAATTTCTTTATAGGAAACCGTACGAAACAAATTTTCGTTTTTATCTTCATTTTCAAAATTTCTTTTATAAAATGAAAAACCTTCAATGCCTTTTGGAAAAAAATTGATAGTTACAGGTCTGTCTTTAAAATAAGGCAGTAAAGTATGTGCCATGCTTTTATAATAGTGCAGTACATCTAATTTTGTATATCCTTCTTTAGGCCAATACAATTTTTGCGGATTAGAAATCAGTAAATCATAACCATCTACATTCCATACTATTGGGATTTTTACAATTTTATTTTTTTTCTCTTCTGCTATATTTTCAACTTTATTAGTATCCATGAGCTTTGAATTTATCATACACTAATTTCCATAAAATCATCAACTCTCAAAATGAGGAATGTCATTTTAAAACTAAAATATCCATCTTAATTTTAAATATCAACAATTATAATTATGAAAAATTTAAAAATAATTACTCAATTAAAAAATAGAGGAATTACAAACCCTTTATTGCTTCAAGCATTTCAGGATCTTCCAAAAGATTTATTAATATCAAAAAAATTATATCCTTACACATCTAACAAAACAACAATTGAAAATAGCCTTAACATTATTGAACCTAGAGTACTGGTAGTTGCAAAAATGCTAGAAAAATTAAAAATTAATGAAGGAGACAAAATCTTGGCAATAGGTGTTGATTCTGTTTATATTTTAGCCATTCTTTCTGAAATTTGTAAAGAAGTATATACTGTTGAAGGCAATGAAGAATATGCCAAGTGGGCTTTGGAAGTCTTAAAAAATATACAAATCACCAATGTTTTTATTAAAATTGGAAACGAAAAAATGGGATGGGAAGAGCACGCACCATTTGATGCCATTTTAATAACTTCAGAATTTGAAGAAGTTTCAAATACCTTAAAAAAACAACTAAAAATAGGTGGTCGAATTTTAGTTCCAATGGGTCCAGATTGGGCTCATATCATCTTTGAAGTTATACAAAGAAACTCAACAACAGAATATGCCGTAGAAAAATTAAAAGATAATTTCTTCATCCCAAATCCTAAAATTTTACCTGAAATAAGTTCAAAAGATTATCCGGAAAAAGAAATTATTGATGAAATTAAAACAAAAGCTATTGCTTTTAAAAGCATTAAAGAATATCCTATCAATCAACTTTTAGAAAGAATTGGTAATGCTCAAGTAGTTTTACTTGGTGAAGCATCTCATGGTACTTCTGAATTTTATTTAACCCGCCAAGAAATTACAAAAGCTTTGATTGAAAAAAAAGGGTTTAATTTTGTTTCTGCTGAAGCAGATTGGTCTGATGCTGAGCAAATAAACAATTATGTACGAAACCAACATACCAAAAAAAATTGGATGCCGTTTACCCGTTTTCCACAATGGATGTGGAAAAATAAAGAAGTGCTTAATTTTGTAGAATGGCTAAAAGAATACAATTCACAACATCAAAATAAAACTGGGTTTTACGGATTGGATTTATATGGATTAGAAAACTCTATGGGATTGGTAATTAATTATTTAGAAAATATTGATAAAAATTTGGCAAATCTGGCAAAAACAAGATATGCATGTATTTCACCTTATATGTCTGATCCTGCAATTTATGGTAAAATGGTAGTAAGCAATCAATTAGAAAGTTGTGAAAAGGAAGTCTTAAAAATGTTGGTTGATTTACTTAAAAATAAAAATAAGTTAAACCATTCTCCTGAATATTTTTATGCCTATCAAAATGCAAATGTAGTAGTGGATGCCGAGCGGTATTATAAAGTAATGTATTATGGAAGCGCAGAATCTTGGAACTTAAGAGATTTCCATATGTTTTATACCTTAAAATCTCTTTTATCTTATTTTGGCCCTCAAACAAAAGCCATAGTGTGGGCACATAATTCTCATATTGGAAATGCTTTGGCCACGGAAATGTATTCGAGAGGTGAAATTAATATAGGACATTTATGTAAAGAACATTTTGAGAAAAAATCATACCATATGGGTTTTGGAACACATACTGGTACTGTTGCCGCTGCCAATAATTGGGGAACTAAAATGGAGGTAATGAACGTAAACAATTCTTTGCCTAAAAGTTATGAAAATCTTTGCCATCAAACACAAATAGACACATTTACGCTGCCTTTGAGAGAGAAATTTTCAGGCAAAAAATTAAGAAAATTACTAAGCACTCCAAAATTAGAACGTGCAATTGGTGTTATTTATAGACCGAAAACAGAGCGAATGAGTCACTATTTTCAAGCTGTGTTACCTTCTCAATTTGATGAATATATTTGGTTTAACACTTCAAAAGCAGTAACACCAATTACGACTTCAAATGTAAGTACTCAACTTTTGGAAAATCATCCTTTTAGTTTAATTGATGAGTAAATTATAAAAACCCTATTGAAGCAATTCTTTTTTGACGTGAATTTTTTGTCGGTTCATTGTCAGTTAAAGCGCAGTCGAGAACTATGATACCATCTCGACTGCGCTCGATCTGACAAAAAAATAGTAGATGAATATGTTAGAGTAATTCGCTTTTAATAATTAAACCCAACGGGTTAAAAAAAATCTTAACTATTTGTAATTTTAGTAGTTGCGTTTTTTAATAATTGAATAACTTCTTTATCATCAACCTGATTAAAATTCTCATAAAACTGTCCTACTGCCTGAAAATTAAATGGTGTTGAAAGACAAATAACCTCATCAATAAAATCTGAATCTTGTAATTTTTTAAGAGCACTTGGCGGAGCTACAGGTATTGCTACTATAATTTTATTTGGTTTTTCATCATTAAGCATTTCAATAGTTGATAAAATTGTGTTTCCGGTTGCAATTCCATCATCAACAATTATTAAAATTTTATCTTTCAATTTTAGAGCTTTCTTTTCGCCATGGTATTCTTTAGAGCGTTTTTTAAGTAATTCTCTAATTCTTATAGTTTCCTCTTCAATATAAGAATTAGAAACTTCTTTGGCTGCATCACTCAAAATTCTACTTTTTAACGTTACTGCCCCAATAGCATATTCTTTATGAAAAGGATGACCAATTTTTTTAGAAAGAACAACTTCTAAAGGTAAATTTAACGCTTGAGCTATTATAAAACCTATGGGAACTCCACCCCTTGGAATTGCTAAAATTGCGGCATTTGTGTTGCTGTATTTTTCCAATTTACTGGCAAGTAAATAACCTGCTTCATTTCTGTCTTTAAACATGATTTTAATTTAAAATTTATATGACTTTGTGTTTCAAACACTATTTTTTATCTCCTCTTAATTGCAATTGTTTTAGAAAAACATATTTTTTAATAATGCCTTGTTACTTTATAAGAAATCTACACTCGTTTATAATTTCAATTGTGTACTTGTTACTATAATTTTTCTAGTCTTTCTTTTACTCTTACAATTACTTTTTCAACCTTTTCTTCATCAATAAACAGTGTATCAGCTATTTCAGCTATTGTTTGATCACCAAACACAAATAACTCAATAATTCTTTTACTTATAGTTGGTAGCGTATAAAATGACGATCCAAACAAGGTTCTGCTTTTATCTGAAGATAACGAGGCATTATTTAAGTTTAATTTCCCAGTCAATTCCATCTCTAATGGTTGATCTAAAATGAAATGAGCCGAATTAAAACTCTTTTGTTTATAAGAAATATCGTCAAGATCTTCATCAAATATATAATCTCCATCAGCCTCAACTGAATAATCTTCATTTAACAAATCCAATTCTTCTTTTAAAACAGCATCAAAAGAGATATCATTTGGGTATTTTTCTTCTTCCTCAGTTTTTTCACTTATTTTTTGAATGGTTTTTAGAAAAAGTATTTGTTTTAGCTGTTTTTCATCTATATCAGATGAAAAAGTTTTAAAAACTTCCAAAAACACTTCATCTAAAATATCATTGGCATCATAAAACCCTTTATTAATAGCCATCTCATTTTCAGCAAGTTTCAACTTTGAAGAAGCAAAATTTTTCAAACTAGGAATAAATGTTGAAATTTTCTTATAAAATTCTTTAAAATTATTTTCTTGTTTATGTTTATTTAATTCTATGATTATCATGGTTAAAAAGATTAACTATTATTAATAATTTGTTTTGTATTAGTTTTCACTAACTTCTATAAAGTTAAAACCATACTTAATACTTAAAAATGATTATTATCAAACCAAAGCAACAATTAAATAATAGCTATTTTTATTCTTTTTTAGTAAAATAGTAAGGTTTTAATTTAATTCAACAATAAAAATTGAAATTTGAATCATAAATCAAAATTTAAGTCATTATTAGACTCTTATAAATGATATAAATCATTTTACACCTTAGCAATCTATTTTAATTTTAATATGATGATAACTCATTGGTATGATATGACTACATCATTACAAATATTTAATAATTTTAAAAAATTTCTTATAGAAATTGGTGAGCTATCTTATTTTGCAGGTCGTTTCTTTAAAGAGGTTTTCACAAAACCCTTTGAGTTTAAAGAACTTTTAAGGCAATGCTACAATATGGGAAATCGCTCCTTATTATTGGTGAGCATCACTGGTTTTATTTTAGGATTGGTTTTTACATTACAATCCAGACCCACATTAATGGAGTTTGGCGCAGAATCTTGGATGCCTTCAATGGTAAGTATTTCAATAGTTAGAGAAATTGGGCCTGTAATAATTGCCTTAATATGCGCTGGTAAAATAAGTTCTGGTATTGGTGCAGAGTTAGGTTCTATGCGAGTTACTGAACAAATTGACGCAATGGAAGTTTCAGGTACTAATCCATTTAAATTTTTAGTAGTTACACGTATTATGGCAGCAACATTAATGATTCCTTTACTAATTATTTATGGAGATGCTATTGCTTTATTTGGCTCAGCTCTTATTGAAAACTTAAAAGGCGATGTCTCTTTTCAATTGTATTTTAATAAAGTATTTGATGCCATAAAATTTTCTGATATTATTCCTGCAACTGTAAAAACATTTTTCTTTGGATTTGCCATTGGTTTAGTTGGAAGTTTTAAAGGTTACAATTGTACAAATGGTACTGTTGGCGTTGGTGAGGCCTCAAATTCAGCTGTAGTGTACACATCATTATTGTTATTTGTTATTGATTTTATTGCTGTTTTTGTTTCTGATATTTTCTTTGAACTCTAACTATGAAAGGTACCACGAACATAGCACCCATTTTAAAAATTAAAAACCTAAAAAAAAGTTTTGGAGACAATCACGTGCTTAATGGTTTTACCTTGGAATTGTTTGAAGGTGAAAATTTGGTATTAATGGGGAAATCTGGCTCTGGAAAATCTGTAATGATAAAATGTTTAGTTGGTTTAATGCAGCCAGATAGTGGTACTATTGAAATTATGGGAAAAGATATTACTAAATTATCTCAAAATGAATTTAATGATTTACGAACAGAAATAGGATTTCTTTTTCAAGGAAGTGCTCTATATGATTCTATGACGGTACGGGAAAATTTAGAATTCCCCTTACGTAAACAAAAAAGAACCATTGAAGAGGTTGAAAAATTAGTACATAATGCATTAGAAAGTGTTGGACTTGCTGATGCTATAAATTTAATGCCTGAAGAACTTTCTGGCGGAATGAAAAGAAGAGTTGCATTGGCAAGAGCCGTAATTCTTAAACCAAAAATTATTATTTATGATGAACCAACAACAGGTTTAGACCCCATAACTGCAAAAGAAATTATACAGTTAATGAGAAATATTCAACAAAAACATAAAACTTCATCACTTATTATAACACACGATGTAGATTGTGCCAGAGTAATTTCTAATAGAATGATTTTATTAATTGATGGCATTAATTATGCTGAAGGAACTTTTAAAGAATTGTCTTCATCAACTGATAAAAAAATTCAAGCATTTTTTAAATCATAAAGTCATGAAAACATCAAATACTCAAAAATTTAATCTAGGTTTATTTGTAATTTTAAGTACAATTCTATTAATTATTGCACTCTATTTTATTGGTAATCGGCAAAATATTTTTGGCAATACTTTTAGAATTACTGCAGTATTTAATAATGCAAATGGCTTACAATTAGGTAATAATGTTCGTTATTCAGGAATTAATGTTGGTACTGTAAAAAATATCACCATGGTAAATGATAGTACTATTTGTGTTGACATGATTATTGAAAATAAAATTTTGCAACACATTAAAAAAAATGCAGTTGCCGCTATTGGCTCTGATGGTTTGGTAGGAAGCATGGTAATTAATATTGCTCCAGGTAAAGAAATTTCAACAGCATTAATACCTGGTGACACCATAAAATCATACACTAAAATATCAACCACTGATATGCTAGAAACGTTAAATACAACCAATGACAATGCTGCACAATTAATCGCTGATTTTCTAAAAATTACAACAGACATTAAAAATGGAAAAGGAACATTAGGTATGTTAATTAAAGACCCTGAGCTTGCTTCCAGTTTAAAACAAACGATGTTAAATTTAAAAACTTCAAGTGCTGATGCTTCCATAAC
>NZ_JBFFOE010000085.1:0-10062 GCF_041562875.1 Lutibacter sp.
AATGAATCAACCTTTACTATCTCATTTTGATTTAATTGATGAATTATTTCATAATAAATTTGTCTAAAATTTTCATCGGTAAATTCAATTTCATCTTCTTGCAAATTCAAATATATTTCATTGGAAACTGCATTTAAAAAATACTCTTTTCTAAGTGGTTTTTCTTCATTAGTACCTGCTTCTTCACCAGCAACAAAGTTTTCAAATTGAACTTCATTATTACCATATAATAATAAAATTTTTATAATTTCTCTTTCGTACTTATTAAGCTCATTTACCTTTTCAAACTGTGGTGTTTTTTGCAAAGCCATTTCTGGATACAAAACATGCATTGGCGGCTCATTAGGATCTGGTCTTTTTGAAACATCTCTTTTTGCTTTGTTAAAAAGCTGTGCCAATTCACTAAACAACACACTTTCAGAAATATCCATAATTCTTGAACATTCTTGAATGTATACTTCACGCTGAATACTGTCTGGTATTTTAGAAATACTCACCACAATATCACGTATTAATCCCGCTTTTTTAACAGGATCATTCTTTGCTTCTTCCATCAATAATGACACTTTAAAATTGATGAAATCTTGCGAATTATTTTGTAAATATTCTTTTAATTCCTCTTCTGAAACTTTTTTAGCAAAACTATCTGGATCATCACCATCAGGAAACATTAGAACTCTTACATTCATTCCTTGCTCTAAAATTAAATCGATTCCTCTAATTGAAGCTCTTATACCAGCTGCATCACCATCAAAAAGAATGGTAATATTTTTAGTAAGTCTGTTTATTAACCTAATTTGATTTTCAGTAAGTGCAGTTCCTGATGAAGAAACTACATTGTTAATACCTGATTGATGCATTGAAATAACATCCGTATATCCTTCAACTAAATAACAATTATCTTCTTTTGCGATACTTTGTTTTGCATAATGAATTCCATATAAAACATTGCTTTTATGGTAAATATCGCTATCGGGAGAATTTAAATATTTAGCTGCTTTTTTATCGTTTGTTAAAATACGACCTCCAAAACCTAAAACTCGCCCACTCATACTATGAATAGGAAACATGACACGTCCTTTAAAACGGTCAAATTGTTTTGTCCCTGTTGAAGTTAGCAAATCTTGCTTAACAATACTAAGGCCAGTAGATTCTAAATATTTTAAATTGTACCCTTTATTTAACGCTTCCGAAGTAAAAGCTTCCCATTCGTCTAAAGAATATCCTAATTGAAATTTTTTAATAGTTTCATCTGTAAAACCACGTTCTTTAAAATAACTTAATCCAATTGCTTTTCCTTGTAAGTCTTCTAATAAAATTTTATGAAAGTAATCTCTTGCAAATTCTGAAACCAAAAACATACTTTCACGTTCATCTGCTTGTTCTTTTTGCTCATCAGTTTGCTCGGTTTCGTCTATTTCTATATTGTATTTTTTTGCTAAATATCGAATCGCCTCAGGATAGGAATAATGTTCGTGTTCCATAATAAATGAAACGGCATTGCCTCCTTTTCCGGTACTAAAATCTTTCCAAATTTGTTTTACTGGCGAAACCATAAATGAAGGAGAACGCTCATCAGAAAATGGACTTAATCCTTTCCAATTACTTCCTGCCTTTTTTAATTGCACAAACTCGCCAATAACCTCCTCTACTCGAGCAGTTTCAAAAACTTTATCTATGGTATCTCTTGAAATCAATATTGTTTTTTTAAGATTTCTAAATTACAAAATTTAGATAAAAAAATCACGCTTTAAAAAGTAAAGCGTGATTAAATTTTATTTTGCTATTTATTTTAAACTATGAAACCGCTTTTAATCTTTTTAAAGTAGACTGATTGATTCTGTCTTCAGCGTATTTCTTGGTAATTTTTAATTCAATTTCCTCAGTTCCAGGTAACTCAAACATGGCATCGGTTAAAATTGCTTCACAAAGTGAACGTAAACCACGAGCTCCTAGCTTGTATTCTACAGCTTTATCAACTATGTATCCTAATGCTGTTTCATTGATAGTAAAATCAATACCATCCATTTCAAACAATTTTTGATATTGTTTTATGATGGAGTTTTTAGGTTCGGTTAAAATGGCTCTTAATGTTTCAGCATCTAATGGATTCATATGTGTTAATACTGGCAAACGACCAATAATTTCAGGTATTAAACCAAATGCTTTTAAATCACTTGGAATAATATATTGTAACAAATTACCTTCATCAACTTTATCAACTTTAATAGATGCGCTATAACCAACAGCTTGTCTATTTAAACGTTTTCCAATAATTTTATCAATACCAGAAAAAGCGCCACCAGCCATAAACAAAATATCTTTGGTATTTACTTCAATAAATTTTTGATCTGGATGTTTTCTTCCTCCTTTTGGTGGAACATTTACCACTGAACCTTCCAATAATTTTAACAATGCTTGTTGAACTCCTTCACCTGAAACATCGCGTGTAATAGAAGGGTTATCACCTTTACGAGCTATTTTATCTATTTCATCAATAAAAACAATACCTCGCTCCGCTTTTTTTACATCATAATCTGCAGCTTGTAATAATCGTGTTAAAATAGTTTCAACATCTTCACCTACATAACCTGCTTCTGTTAAAACAGTAGCATCTACAATGCAAAACGGAACATTCAACATTTTTGCAATGGTACGTGCAATTAATGTTTTACCAGTACCTGTTTCTCCAACAATAACAATATTACTTTTTTCAATTTCTATTTCATCTTCATCTTTTGATTCAGGTTGTAATAAACGCTTGTAATGATTGTATACTGCAACAGACATCACACGTTTCGCTTTATCTTGCCCAATCATATATTGATCAATAAACGCTTTTATTTCTTTGGGTTTTTTTACAATTAATTCAGAAGTAAGGCTAGATGAGCTTTTTTGAGCTGTTTCTTCCATTACAATTCCATGCGCCTGTTCTATACATTTATCACAAATATGTGCATCTAATCCTGCAATTAGCAAATCCGTTTCTGGCTTTTTTCTACCACAAAACGAACATTCTAAAACTTCATCTTTTGCCATTCTAATAGTTATTGGTTTAAGTTATTAGGGTTCAATAGTTACTTTTAACTAACACCTATTTATTTTCTTATTAAAATCTCATCAATCATTCCGTATGCTTTAGCTTCATCAGCTTTCATCCAATAATCACGATCTGAATCTGAATGAACTTTATCCATAGTTTGTCCAGAGTGTTTTGAAATTATTTGGTACAATTCATCTTTTAATTTCAAAATCTCACGAGTTGTAATTTCAATATCACTTGCTTGCCCTTGAGCACCACCTAAAGGTTGGTGAATCATGATACGTGAATGTGGCAACGCTGAGCGTTTTCCTTTTGTGCCTGCACACATTAACACTGCTCCCATAGAAGCTGCCATACCTGTACAGATAGTTGCAACATCTGGTTTTATAAACTGCATAGTATCGTAAATTCCTAATCCTGCATACACGCCTCCACCTGGAGAATTAATGTAAATTGAAATATCTTTTGAGCTGTCTACACTTTCTAAAAATAACAATTGTGCTTGTATAATATTAGCAACATAATCATCAATTCCTGTTCCTAAAAAAATAATTCTATCCATCATTAAACGAGAAAACACATCCATTTGCGCTACATTTAATTGACGTTCTTCAATAATATATGGTGTAACGCTACTTACCAATTTATCATAGTGCATACTACTGATTCCTTGATCTTTTGTAGCAAATTTTTTAAATTCTTTTCCGTAATTCATTTTACAGGGTTTTAAAGTGTTATGATTGCAAAGATAGGAAGTATTTATTAATAGTTGCTTTGTTAATTCATAAGGAATTCCTAATTCTTAAATTGTAATTAAAAATTGTCAATGGTTTCTATGTATATTTGAAATATAAAATATTTATTAAGATGAAAATCTCCTTTTATATAGTTGCTTTATTACTTCTAATTGAAGCTACATCAGCTCAAAATTACAAACAACAATATAATACTATTGACATACAACACTATAAATTAGCCATTATTGTAAATGACACTACAAATAGTATTGATGCAACTATGGATGTTTCTTTAAAATTTAAAAAATTGGTAAATGAATTTCAGCTTGATTTAGTTAAAAAAGATAATATTAGTGGTTTAGGAATGGTTATAGATTCTATTTACCAAAACAATGTAAAAGTTTTGTTTACACATGAAAATAACAAAATTTTAATTCAGCAAAAACATACTGTTCCCGGTATAGAATATACATATAATATTAAATACCATGGTATTCCAAAAGACGGTTTAATTATAAGCGAAAATTTATATGGAGATCGTACATTTTTTGGTGATAATTGGCCAAATAGGGCACACCATTGGTTTCCTTGTGTAGAACATCCTTCTGATAAAGCAACAGTTGAATATATTATTGAAGCCCCTAATTATTACCAAACTATTGCCAATGGTTTTCAGATTGAAGAAACGAACATAAATAATAAAACAAAACAATATCATTGGAAAACTGAAGTACCACTACCAACAAAAGTAATGGTTATTGGAATTGCTAAATTTGCAGTTCAAAATATTGGCGAAACTCATAATATTCCTGTTTCTACTTGGGTATATCCACAAACAAAAGAACAAGGCTTTTATGATTTTTCTACAACCAAAAGTATACTTAACTTTTTCATTGAAAACATTGGCGAATATCCATATCAAAAATTAGCAAACGTACAATCTAAAACACGATTTGGAGGAATGGAAAATGCTGGAAATATTTTTTACTTTGAAGAATCTGTTACAGGAAAACTTGAGTATGAAGACTTAATTGCACACGAAATTGCGCATCAATGGTTTGGAAATTCAGCTTCAGAAATTGACTGGCCTCATATTTGGTTAAGCGAAGGATTTGCAACCTATTTAACCGATTTATACGTTTTAAATGAAAAAGGAGAAGCTGCTTTTTTAAAAAGAATAAAGGAAGAACGTGAAAAAGTTTTAAACTTTTACAAAAGAAAACAAACACCTGTAATTGACACTGAAAATACCAATTTAATAAGTTTGTTAAATGCAAATTCCTATGAAAAAGGCGCTTGGGTTTTACATATGCTTCGAAAAAAAATTGGTACTGAAACATTTTGGAAAGGTATTAAAACTTACTATGAAAAATTTAAATTTAGCAATGCCTCTACAACTGATTTTAAAAATGTAATGGCCAAAGTTTCTGGTGAAAATTTAGCTATTTTCTTTACACAATGGCTTGAAAAAGTTGGTCACCCTATATTAAAAACCAATTGGATTTATGATACTAATAAACTTCGAATTGATATTGAACAAACACAAGAAACCATTTTTCAATTTCCGCTCGATGTTGAAATCTTTTACAATAATGGCTCTTCAGAGATAAAAACCATTCAAATTACAGATAAAACAGCTTCTCATATTATTTCTACAATGGCAGATGTGAAGGAAATTAAATTTGACCCAAATACTTGGTTACTGTTTGAATTGGCTGAATACTAAAAAAATAATTTTTGTCACTGATCAACTTTCAACTAAAAAACCATGAGATTTCTACGAAATCAGGAATGACCTAAAATTTGCTTTTTGCAATTTTTAAACGGTGTAACTTATTAATTATTTAAGTATTACATTTGCAAAAAATACAACAATGACTTTTTCCGATTTAAACTTAAACCGATTTTTATTAGATGCTTTAAACGAAATGGGGTTCACAACACCTACTCCAATTCAAGAAAAAGCTTTTCCAGAAATTATGAGTGGTAATGATATGGTAGGTATTGCCCAAACTGGAACAGGTAAAACATTTGCGTATTTGCTACCAATTTTAAAACAACTTACGTTTTCTACACAAAAATACCCACGTGTTTTAATTATTGTACCAACTAGAGAATTGGTTGTTCAAGTAATTGGAGAAATTGAAAGTTTAACACCTTATGTTAATGTACGATTTGCTGGAGTTTATGGTGGTACAAACCTAAATAAGCAAAAACAATTAATATATGAAGGTCAAGATATTTTAGTAGCAACTCCAGGACGTTTATTAGATTTAGCGTTAGATGGTATTTTAAAACTAAAACATATCCAAAAGTTAGTAATTGATGAAGTTGATGAAATGATGAATCTTGGTTTTAGACCGCAATTAATTACACTACTCGATTTATTACCAAAAAAACGTCAAAGTATTTTATTTTCGGCAACATTAACAAAAGAAGTAGCTGGTTTATTAGATCAGTTTTTTAAATCTCCCGTTAAAATTGAAATTGCAACCAGTGGAAGTCCATTAGACACTATTGAACAACTAGCATATCCTGTTCCAAATTTTTATACGAAAGTTAACTTTTTAGTGCAATTACTAAAAGATAAAGAAACTTTTAAAAAAGTATTGATTTTTGTAAAAAACAAAAAGCAAGCAAATATTTTATTTGAAGAGTTAGAAGTTTTAATTCCGGGTAATACAAATGTAATTCACTCTAATAAAACACAAAATTATCGTTTACGTTCAGTAAAAAACTTTGAAAAAGGTTTTTTTAATGTTTTAATTGCTACTGATATTATTGCACGTGGTTTAGATTTTACAGATGTGAGTCATGTTATTAATTTTAATATTCCTGAAGAGCCAGAGAACTACATCCATAGAATTGGAAGAACTGGTAGAGCAGAACAAAAAGGAACTACCATCGCATTTTTTACAGAAGAAGAAGCTGACTATTTAGGAGAAATTGAACTTTTGATGAATACAGAAATTAATGTTTTAGATTTACCTGAAAACATCATAATTTCTAAACAGAAGATTGATGAGGAAATGCCAAAAGTAGAACCTGAAAAAACAAGTCAGAAAAAAACACTTACAGAACCAAGCGGAGCAGCTTTTCATGAGAAAAAAGAAAAAAATACACGCGTTAATTTAGGTGGCTCTTACAGACGTGAAATTGCAAAAAAATACAAAAAACCTAAAACCAGAGGGCAAAAACGCAAGTAGTATAAATTCTAAAACTTATTTGAAACTTTAAGAATTTTACACCCTTTCTACTTTATCAATTTTTGAGCTTTTTGTTTAATAATTGTTTCAACTGGCACATTTTGAATTTTACTTTCTAACCACGAAATAACATCTAAATATAAGAAAGCGCGCTTTTCATAAGGATGATTTTCAAACTCACTTAATTCTTTATGTAATTTTACAAATGCCTTGTGAATATCTTGTGGATAAATAGTACTTAAATTTTTAAGAAATGATATCATTTTACGCTGTACTTCGTGCAAATCATTCATTTTTATTAAAAATTTATACGTTGATATTATAAGCTTATCAATATCATAATCTAAGCCGGCATCATAATGTGCAACTAAATTTAAAACACGTGTAAAACACAATAAGTCTTCACGCATCTTTAAATCTTTATTACTAATAATTTTCTCTAAATAAAAAATACATTCCTCATTTTTACCTGCTCCAAAATACATACACGCAATTTTATAATAAAATACCATGATATGATGCGCATCTATTTTTGTCTCAAACTGCTTAATTTGTTCTAATAATTTGGTAGTATAAACAATGCCTTTATTAAATCTACCTTCTAAAAAATAAAGGTTTAATTTATTTTGAGAATAATATAAAAAAGTTAATGTAGTTGTATTTTCATTCAAAGCAATATTCTCATTTTCAATATCAAAATTCAACTTTTCAAGCACTTTATTAAACTTCGTTTTGCGTTTAATTAAATACAGTGATTCTAATAAATAATTTACTCCTTTTAAATAAAAAACCGGATTCTGGATTTTCATTTCAGGATTTTCTTCAAACAAATCCACCCATTTTTGTGAATATTTATAGCCCAAAACAAAATCTTGCATGATTAAACTATGCCATAAATGTGCTTTGTAAAGAAATAACTTTTCTCTAAATCCTAGTTCAGATAATTTATAACTTGGTAATCTTTTTTCAAAATATAATGTTACTTTTTTCGAATCAACATCATCTTTTACATAGCCTTCTTTCAACATTAAACTATACAATTGAAGGGATAAATTTGATAATTTACTGGCTCTTACGTTTCTTAAACTTAACTCTTTTGCTTGCTTTGCCAATTCATCAGCTCTATTACTCAAACTTCTAGTAATATACTGAGATTCAATAACTTTTTCAAATTCAACTATTTCATATGCTGAATTATTTTCTCCTGAACTTAATGCTAATTCTTTTGCTTTATCTAATATTTTTAGACTTTGTTTATACAAGCCTTTGTTATATAATATTGAAGCGAAATCAAATTGTTCTCTAATTTGAGATCGTACATTTTGATGAACAGGATTCAATCGTAAACTCACCAAAATTTGTTTGTATAAATGTGCTTTGGTATTTGATATTTGTTGCTTTTTAATGTTGGTTTTTTTTAAAATTAAATCGTCATTAAAAGAACTCACTTTATCTAATAAATTAAATAAAGAAATGAAATTAGCGTCTGCATTTCCACCTAATCTTCCAACATACAACTTAAATTGTCTTTTTTCAGATTTAGAAAGCGACTTTACTAACGTAAAAAGAACATCTTTTTGCTCAATAGCCATTGTAACAAATTTATTTTATAATACTGAATATTAATGATTTACGAGATAAATAATCGTTTGAATATAGTAAACAATTCAATTGTTGAAATATACAAAAAACCTTTAGTACTATTTTTGATACTTCAAATGTGATAAAAAAAAATCAAAAATGAGTAATAATAAAGTCCAAATTTTTGACACAACCTTAAGAGATGGCGAGCAAGTCCCTGGTTGTAAACTTAATACCGAACAAAAATTAATCATAGCAGAACGACTAGATATTTTAGGCGTTGACGTAATTGAAGCTGGATTTCCAGTTTCAAGTCCTGGTGATTTTACTTCTGTAGAAAAAATATCAAAATTAGTAAAAAACGCTATAATTTGTGGACTTACAAGAGCAAATAAAAAAGATATTGAAGTTGCAGCAGCTTCATTAAAATATGCTAAACGACCTAGAATACATACTGGAATTGGGACTTCTGATTCTCACATAATTTATAAATTTAATTCAACCCAAGAAAAAATAATTGAAAGAGCCTTTGATGCAGTTGCTTACGCTAAATCTTTTGTTGAAGATGTAGAATTTTATGCTGAAGATGCTGGTAGAACAGATAATGAGTATTTAGCGCGAGTTTTAGAGCAAGTTATTAAAGCCGGAGCAACTGTTTTAAATATTCCTGACACTACAGGTTATTGTTTACCTGATGAATATGGAGCTAAAATTAAATATTTAAAAGAAAACGTAAAAGGAATCCATAATGTCATTATTTCTTGTCATTGCCATAACGATTTAGGTTTAGCAACTGCCAATGCAATTGCTGGTGTTCAAAATGGCGCACGTCAAATTGAATGTACCATTAATGGAATTGGAGAACGTGCAGGGAATACTTCGTTAGAAGAAGTGGTTATGATTTTAAAACAACATCCTTACTTAAATTTAGAAACAGGGATAAACAGTAAATTATTGTACAGTACCAGTCAATTGGTACAAGAAAGTATGGGTATGAAAGTTCAGCCTAACAAAGCAATTGTAGGTGAAAATGCGTTTGCGCATAGTTCTGGAATTCACCAAGATGGTGTTATAAAAAATAGAGAAACCTACGAAATAATGAATCCTGCTGATGTTGGCGTAAATGAATCTTCAATTATTTTAACAGCGAGAAGCGGTAGAGCAGCTTTAGCTTATAGAGCTAAAAATGTTGGTTACGATTTAACTAAAATTGAATTGGATGATTTATATCCTCAATTTTTAAAATTTGCCGATTTTCATAAACAAGTGAATGATGAAGATATTCATCATTTAATGGAATTAAACCATGTGCACAAAACCGCTGCTAATTTCTAAATTCAGGCAAATAAAATAATAATTCACAAAATAATTATTATTTTTATCGTTGATACTGTTATTGTTAACTCCATTTGATCTTAAAAATAGAATCATTACAGATGAAATTAAAAATCGCTTTACTTCCTGGTGATGGAATTGGTCCTGAAGTAACCCAACA
>NZ_JBFFOE010000086.1:0-10019 GCF_041562875.1 Lutibacter sp.
CAAACAACAGCAGCTTTAGGTTTTGACTATGAGTTAATGGAAAAAACACACTTTACAATGGATTTCAACTACTTTGCTGATATCTATGCACGTTATGATCCAAATAAAAGAACTACCGCTGGTCCACAATCTTGGGAATTACCTGAATATTCAACATTTGATATGAGTGTAAGACATGGATTTAAAATTGGTGATTTAGACGCAACCTTAACAGGTAGAATGAACAACGTATTTGACACTCAGTATATTTCTGATGCTACTGATGGTGGAGGTTCAGAAACTTCTTTAGTTTGGTACGGTTACGGAAGAACATTTAACATAAGTGCAAAACTTAAATTTTAAAATATAGAATTATGAAAAAATTAATTTATTTAATAACGGTTTTAGGCTTGGCATTTACAAGCTGTGAGCCAATGGATGATATCTATAACGCTCTTGATGCTCAAGAAAAAGTAATTACTGGTGAAGCTACATTTACCCTATCTGATGATGATTATGATTTCTTAGAATTAGGATATGGAAATTTTAGCTCAATTGATGATGCTAAAACAATGATTCCTGGTTTGTTGAAAAACAATTACCCTGTTTGGGGAAATGGATCATTAGCAACAGTTACTTTTAAATGGTATAACCCAAAAAGCTCTCCTAGCGGAAATATATATGCATTATCTGATGCAGACCATAATGCTATTACGGGTAAAACTTATGGAAACTTTGATAAAAGTTACCATATTTTTAATTATTTAGATGCAAAATATCCTTCTCCTAGCGAAGGTGACTTTTATTCTTTAAGATATCGTTTTTATGCAGGTGGAGAAAGTACTTTAACTGATGGTTTCTTATTTGAAAATGGAGATTGGACTAAATTTAATGGATTTACTGAAGATGAGTATTTGTCTATGGGTGAATCATATCCAAACTTTTCAAGCCATGATGAAGCAGCATTAAAAATACCTTTAGCTTTACCAGACATCTTTAAATTTAGCCAAAAAGTTGCTGGTGACATTGTTCAAGCCATGTATGAATTATACAAAGGTGGTGGTGTAACAAAAAGCTATGTTAATAACTATATATTTGATGGATCTAAATGGGCTCCATATACAAATGTTGCTTTAGAAACTATTAAATTTGGTCACGACGGTACTGTTTGGGTACCGGACAACACTATTAAATATACACTGACTCAGGCAGATTATGATTCTTTAGGAACTGAATATGGAGATCCAGGTTATTATAATAATTTTGATGTTAGAGAAGGTGAGACTAACTATAAAAACCAAACGGAAATACTAGCTTACTTAAACACTGTACTTTTAAATAACTTCCCTGGAATGGCAGAAGGGCAAAAATTTGCTGTTTCTTATGATGTTTATACAGGTGCAGCTGCTGTATGGGAAATGAAAGTTATTTTATCTGGGGGAGTTTACATTCTTCAATAACTATATAAAATTTCTTTAATATATCTTAAAAAACCTCCCAAATTGGGAGGTTTTTTTATGCTTTTTTTATTACCTTTATAAAGGCTGCATAAGCCTTTTTTTAAAGGGTTGTTTATACTACCTTGTAATTATACTACTATACTTTAAAATTAACTGTACATAATTTACCAAAATATTGTACATAATTTATCAGTTTTTATGTACAATAAAAACCAAACTTAACCTTTGAAATGACAAGATTTAATACCTGTTTTACAAAATTAATAAAGCAATTATACTGTTCTACTTAGTGTGAAAAAATTGTTAATCAGTTCTAAAAGTATTGTTTAGAAAAATAATGTATTTAACTAAATCTATTTTTGCTTTGCAACGCTACAATCCACTATTATATCTAAAATAACCGTGAAACATGCTTCTTATTATTAGACAATACTATTTATTATTATTGTTTTGAATTTAATTTTTCAAACAATTGAAGTGCAAAACCATCAGTTAAACTGGCCACATAATTACAAATATTTAAAACCCTGAGATATAGAGATTCATTTGGCTCTTTTAAATTTTCTGGTAATAAGTGTAAAATTAGTTTATCGTAATTAGATAAACAATTGTTATGTTTATTATTGCTTGCTGTTAAAAACACCTCTAATAATTTTGTGATGATAGTATATCCCGCAAGCTCTTTTTCAATAACCTCTCTGCTTCTATAAATTTTTTCAATACTTAATCTTATAATATCATTTATTTGAGCTTCATATTTACATTTCTCTAATAATGAATATGGGTATTCCCCTTTTAAAATTGCAACTTCATTCGCTAAAAAAACTGAAGCAGCTTCATTTATTAATGTTCCAATAGCTAAAGCTCTTAAATAGCTTAATCGATCTTTCTTATATTTTAATTGATGATATTTCTTTGAGTCGATTGTATCTTTTACTAATTTTATTAAATATTCTAAGGCAAATTCTTCTTCAATTAAACCTAAATTTATGCCATCTTCAAAATCAATAATTGTATAACAAATATCATCGGCAGCTTCAACTAAATAAGCTAACGGATGTCTTTTATATGCAATATTACCATCTTTACCTGTTGCAATTAAACCTAATTCCTGAGCAACTTCTTTAAAAAAAGGAATTTCAGATTGAAATATTCCAAATTTCTTATCCGAAATTTGATTTGTTGGCTTTTTGGGTAATGATTCTTTTGGATATTTAATAAAAGTTCCTAAGGTTGCGTATGATAATCGTAAACCTCCTTCAATGCCTTCTTTATGTTCAGTTAAAATCTTAAAACCATTTGCGTTTCCTTCAAAATCAATTAAATCTTGCCATTGTTTTGAAGTTAATTGCTCCTTATATTTTTGACCATTTCCATGTTTAAAATATTCGCCAATTGCTTTTTCTCCATTATGTCCAAAAGGTGGATTTCCAATATCATGAGCTAAAGCAGCTGTTGCTACAATTGCTCCAAAATCATTCATTTTATAGCCTTCGTCAGCTAAATTAGGATGTTTTTTTAATACTTGCTCTCCTACAATTCTTCCAAGTGAACGAGCAACAACACTTACTTCTAAACTATGCGTTAAACGTGTATGAACAAAATCGGTTTTTGATAGTGGAACAACCTGTGTTTTATCTTGTAAGCTTCTAAACGAATCTGAAAAAATAATACGATCATAATCTACTTCAAAACCCAACCTTGTTTCGTCTTGATTGATTCTTAATCTTTTTTGAGTGTCTCCAAATCGTTTTAAAGACAATAACTGACTCCAATTCATTTTCATTTTAAAAAATTTTATGCAAGATACTTAATAATTTATATTTAATGGAGCATTTTAATCTTAAGGAACTTAACATTAAAATCATAAAACAATAAACTACACATAACCTTTAATTAACATCAATGCAGTTAATTTGTATGTATTCTAAATAAATGTTAATGAAATTTTTTTGGTTTGTAATTTTAGTAATTTCAAGTACGTTAGTGTACAGTCAATCTTTTGAAGTTGAGTCCTTTTTTTCTGACTCTCATAAACAAGGTGGGATTGAAGGAGTAGTATTTGATAATGAAACTAATAACGAACCTTTGTTATTTGCTACAGTTGCTATTAAAAACACAACGGTTTCAACCACAACTGAACTTGATGGTTCATTTTCATTAAATCTAAAACCTGGTTCATATACGTTAGTCTATAGTTTTGTTGGCTATAAAACAATTGAAGTTGAGAATGTAATTGTTACTTCAAATAAAACTACCTCAAATAATCAAACTCTTTCAGCTTTAGAAGCTAGTTTTGATATTTCTTCAATAGATTAATTTTAAATAAATCATTTCTTTTCTTAATACACATTGTCATCTTATTTTAATGTGATTTTGCTTTGTTTGTGTATTTAATTAGCTAACATTAAATTAACACTTTTATGAACATTAAATAACAACGGGTTAACTTTTAATTCACTTCATCATTATTTCTTTGCACCAAGAAATTAACCCAAGAAATGAAGAAAATTTTTATAGCAATATTTATATTTATTAATGCAATTGCATTTAGTCAAACAAGTGGTTCTATCAGAGGAACTGTTTACGATAAAGAAGTAAATAATGAACCTTTACCTTTTGTAAATGTGTTTATTAAAGGAACTACAACAGGAACTACAACAGAATTTGAAGGAACTTATTCTATGAATGTAGCACCTGGAACTTATACTTTAGTTTTTAGTTTTATTGGCTACAAAACTATTGAAATTCCTAACATAGTAGTAAAAGTTAGTAAAACTATTACTGTTAATCAAACAATGAGCGCAAGTGAAGGTGTTTCATTAAGCGAAATTCAAATTACAGGAAGTACTAAAAAAGAATCTGAAACAGCTCTTTTAACTGAACAGAAAAAAGCCATTTCAATTAAACAAAGTATTGGTGCTGAAGAATTAAACCGAAAAGGTGTTAGTGATGCAGCAACAGCAATAACAAAAATATCAGGTATTTCTAAAGAAGGATCTAGTAATGTTTATGTTCGTGGTTTGGGCGATCGGTATTTAAATACAACGCTTAATGAACTTTCAATGCCTTCAAATGATATTAATAAAAAGAACATTGATTTAAGTTTATTTTCTTCAGATATTATTCAAAACGTATCTGTAAGTAAAGCGTATACTGCAAATTTTTATGGAGATTTTGCTGCTGGGAATGTAAATATTACTTCAAAAGAATTTACGGGTGATAGTTTTGTTGATGCTTCATTAACTTCTGGAATTAATTCAAATGCTGCTGGTAAAAACTTTGTGAAAAGTGGCGGAACTGGTTTTATGGGATTTTATGGAAGATATAATCACAATCCATTTACTATTGTGATTTCACATGGCGTTGATCCAATTGCTGCTCAAGAACCAATAAATACAGGAATCAGTTTATCTGCTGGAAAATCATTCAACATTGGTAAAGATGGTAAATTAAGTTTATTTGTTACAGGTTCTTTTGAAAACAATTATTCATTTTTTGAAGGAAGTGAAACTGAATACACAAACGTAGAGAAAAAGTCATTCAAAAATGTAGAACGCTATAACTACACAACTAATTCTACCATTATGGGTAGTGCATTGTATAAAATTGACACTAATAACAAAATTACTTTCAACTCATTATTTATTAATAATTCAAGTGATGAAGTTGGTTATTATGGCATAAAAGGTTTAGGTACAAATAGAGATGCAAAATTAGATACTGACAAAGGTTTTTACCAGATGAATGTTCAGTTTAATCAAGATTTAGTTTTTGTAAATCAATTAATTGGTACACATAAAATTGATGACAAATTTGAAATTGATTGGGGTGTAGGTTATAACAATGTATATTCTCACGAACCAGACAGAAAAAGAATTTCTCTAGAACAATACAATTTAGAATTGGATAACGATCTAACTACAAATGCATCCTTCTACACCAATAACTCTTTTGACAATCAACGTTATTTTGAAAAAATTATTGATGAAGAAATAAATGGACGATTTAATATAAAATACAATGCTTCTGAAGCTATTAAATTAAACGTTGGTTTTAATGACAGATACAAAAAACGTAATTTCAACAATATAAGATACGGTTATAAAAATATTGATCAATCTTTAAATGTAGACACAAAAAACTTCAATGCAATTTTTAATTATGATAATTGGGCAAGTGGTTTGTATGAAACGGATGTTTTTAGAGCTTTATATCCTGAAGGAGAAGGCGTATTTCATATTGGCCCAACAAATAATCCTGGAAAATATGAGAATACTTACAAAGGAGAATTAGAAGTGTTGTCAGGTTATGCTTCTGCTGAATTTAATTTAGGTGAAAAATGGTTAATTGTACCAGGTTTTAGATCAGAATATTTTAACCAAAAAATTAATTATGATGTTATTAATCTTATTAATAACCCAGGAGTTTCTGAAGTTTCAGAAGATTTGTATTTACCTACTTTAAATATAAAATATGCTTTAAATGATGAAATAAACTTTAGAGTATCTTATAGCAACACAGCTTCATTTCCTGAATTTAAAGAAATGGCTCCTTACGTTTATGAAGGTGTAACTTCAAGAATTGGTGGGAATCCTGATTTATTAGGACACCAAGAAAATGTAAACTACACCAATGTAAAAGATGTATCCTACTCAAAAATCTTAAACTTAGATTTTAAATTTGAGTGGTTTATGAAAAGAGGCGAAATTTTATCAATAGCGGGTTTTGCTAAAGAAATTAAAGATCCTGTAAACTTAGTTGTAGCAAATGATGCTACAGGCACACAACGTTTTTTTAGAACTGGTAACAAAGCTAAAATTTATGGAGTTGAAGCTGAAGTAAAAAAGGATATTCTTTCAAAAAACAATGAAACGCTATTATCAGGAGGCTTTAACATTTCTTATATGCATACAGAACAAGATTTATTTAATACAATACAAGGAACTTACAGCACTGCTTTTAATAAAGATACTGAAGAACTTCAAGGAGCTTCTCCATTATTAATAAATGCCGATTTAAATTTTTCTCCAAATTTTGGAGATAAAGTAAAACCTACTATGAATGTTATTGCAAACTATTTTTCTGATAGAATTTATGCTTTAGGTTCTGGACAACTGGGAAATAAAATTGAAAAAGGATTTACAACACTAGATTTTGTTTGGAAAAATAAAATAGGAAGAAATACTGAATTTAATTTTAGTGCAAAAAATATTTTAGATCCTAGTATAAAAGTAATTAGAGAAATAGCTAACAACCAAGAAATAATACTTGAAAGCTACAAAAGAGGAATAAATTTCAGTTTACAATTCAAATACAAATTTTAAAAATATAAATAATCAACTATTAAATCAATTAAAAAAAATGAGAAATACGTATTTAACTTTAGCAATAGCATCAATGCTATTAATTTCTTGTGGTGCTGACGACACGTCAGATATCATCATAAACAATACTGATAATTCAGTAACAACAAATAACAATACAACAGGAGGCACTACTACTGACCCTAATGCAGGTGAAAAAATTGATCTTGTTGGAAGCCAAACAAGTGATTTACTATTAGAAGCAAAAAATGAATATACTATTACAGGACCTTTTGTTATGGAAACTGGGACTACTTTAACAATTGAAGCAGGAACTATTATTAAAGCACAAGCTTCAGGATCAGATATTTATATAGCTATAGCTCAAGGAGCTAAAATTATAGCTAATGGAACAAAAGATTTACCAATTATTATGACTTCAAACTCAACTGCACCAAAAGCAGGTGATTGGGGAGGTTTAATTTTATTAGGTAAAGCACCTATCAACTCTGTTGCAACAGGAACTTCAACTTCTGAAATTGGAGGTTTACCTTACGGTGGAAACGATGCTGCTGATAACTCAGGAACTATTCGTTACGTTCGTGTACAATATTCAGGAGGGAAAGCTGATGGACAATCAGAAAACAATGGTTTTTCATTCTATGGTGTAGGTAATGCTACAACTGTTGAATATATTCAAATGTTTGAAGGTTTAGATGATGGACTAGAATTTTTTGGTGGGACTGTAAATGTAAGTCACGTTTCAGTTATAAATGCACAAGATGATTCTATTGACTGGACTGAAGGATATACTGGAAATGTAACAGACGTATATGTTAAGCACGGTCCTGATCATGATAAAGGTTTTGAATGTGATGGTTATAATACTGACATAGGAAACAATTCTAGTCCATTATATTTTTCAAAGCCAAATGTACTTAACGTAACTATTGTTAGTTTAGGGTCAGATACAGGTAATGAAGCTGTTAGATTAAGAGCAGGTACACAAGGTATATTTACAAATATTGTAATGGAGGGTTTCGCAACAGGTTTCAGATTAGATGGCGATCTTGCTGATAATCCAACAGGACAAGGTGTTATTGATGGTGATTTGGATGCTTCAGATATTACTTTCACTGATGTTACTTTAAAATTAAAAAATAATACAGGAGTTATATTTACAGAAGCTGATTTTATCTCTGGAGATGGAAATGGAACAGGAACAGATTATGCATCTTGGGGTGCTGGCTGGACTGTTCAATAACGGCTAAAACTCACATATAATAAAAAAAGGATGCTACTAGTAGCATCCTTTTTTTATACAATAAATTTAAATTTATTAGTTAATTTACTACCAATGCCTTTTCTTCAACATTTATAATTTTGTTTTCTTTATAGGTAACAATATTAATTTTATCATTTTTAAAGTAAGTCCAAACACCATCTTTTTCACCATTATTGTAGTTTGCAATCACCGTTTTATTTCCTTGAAGATCATAACTAATCCAGGTGTTGTGTAATTTTCCTTCTTTATTAAAAAAACCTTCACGTTCAATAATAGTACTATTATCAGCAAAATAATAAGTAGCTTGTACTAAATCATTATCTACTTTTTTGTAATCTACTTTTTGTTCTTGTGAAAATGCTGTTATACTAAACAACACAATAAATATGTTTATAATTAATTTCATGGCTAAATATTGTTTAATTATTATTCAATTTATGCATACTCAAATGTACTTACTTTACCTTAGTTTAATTATTTATTAACGTTAAGTTTACATTAAGTTTTTATTTGTTGCACGTAACTATCTAAAAAAGAGTTAAATACGTAAATATTGTTATTATCTTAAAAATTAGGAATTTAAAATAATAATTATTTTATAAATCATATTCCTTAAAATCTAGACGAATATAATTAACGATTAAATAATCTTAAGTTTACCTAAAAGTTACAATTTTATAGGATATTTACAATATGTATAGATAGATTTATTAATACATCATTTTATATAAATTATTAGTTTTTGTCAACAATAATTTAAAATGTAAGACCGCCTTTAAATTTGGCGGTTTTTTTAATGTTAGTTATTAGATAACATATTGTTAACATTAGATTAACAATTGTGTCAGTTCTTTGCAGTGACAAAAACTAATATAAATTATGAAAAAACAATTATTATTTTTAAGTGTGGCAATTTTAACAGTTTCTGCATTTGCTCAAGAATCAACAGATGAATTTAAACCAAGTGGTGAAGTTCAATTCAAAGTTTTTTGGAACTACCATATAGACTTTACCAATAATGCTACAAAAAAAAGTGCTTTTGAACTAGATCGTTCTTATTTTGGGTATAAATACAACTTCAGCAAAACAATTTCGGCTAAAATTACTTTTGATGTTGGTAGCAATAGCACAGGAAGTGAATATACTGCCTTTTTAAAAGTGGCTCAGTTAGACTGGAAAGTAGCTTCGGGAGTTAAATTAAGTATGGGTTTAATTGGTATGAAACAATTTAACGACCAAGAAGATTTTTGGGGATACCGTTATTTATTTAAATCATTTCAAGACGAAAATGGTTTTGGAAGTAGTGCAGATTTAGGGGTAAATGCAGAATTTAAATTAAGTAAAAATTTAAAGGCTAACTTTTTAATAGCAAATGGTGAAGGCTATAAAAAATTACAAGATACTGATGGTTATCAAAAATTTGGTGGAAATTTAATTTTTACACCTATCGAGGGTTTAACTACAAAAGTATATATGGATACTCAAAGTTCAGCAACTTCTGATGCATTAACTTCATTTTCTTTATTTGCTGGTTACGATGCTTCTGATTGGAGATTAGGTGCTGAATATAATAAATTACAAAATGGTAAAAAATATTCTAGTCCAATTGACAATTATAATTTAGATGGAGTTTCATTTTATTCTACCTATGTAATTAATAAAAAGGTTGAAGTATTTGGTCGTTTCGATCAAATAAGTTCAAACATTTTAGCGGGCGAAACAACTAATTGGAATAGCGCTAAAGATGGAAATCAAATAATTGCAGGTATTCAATTTGCGCCTGTCAAAGGATTAAAATTTGCCTTAAACTACCAAGGATTTAATTTTAAAGATTCAGCAATAGACAATAAATCATTAGTATTTTTAAACGCAGAATTTAAATTATAAATAACCGATTGTAAGTAAATTAATGTGAAATAAATAATTTTTACTTAACTTAAACTTTACAATCAAATTATTCCTTTGCAAAACAATTAAAAGATAAAAAAA
>NZ_JBFFOE010000087.1:0-9900 GCF_041562875.1 Lutibacter sp.
AGCATACTTTCGTAAAAGTATCAGCATGCTTTTGTAAAAGTATCAGCATACTTTTTAAAGCTAAAATTAACATCTAAAAACAACCTCAAAATATGATTTTAAATCCACTAACTTATAATACAATCAATACGGTACTTTTATTTTAATCCTAAATTTTAGCTTAAATGCAATTTTATAATATTGACTAAAACAGCGCTCAATCAATTTTTAGATAACAATACCATAATCCAAAATTTATTGAAAAGCAATCAATTATGATCGCATAATAATTTTCCTAGCAATTCTGTATTTCATACTGCAAGAAATAGCGGACTAGCTTGTTGAATTCTGATCTTTATTTAGAATGATTATAAATTTCAATCTACTGTATTTTAAGCAGTTAAATTGCATACTTTTAATATACTCATTATTAAAGTAATTAATGTTACATAATTATTGAGTACATACTTTAACTCCATTCGACTTAAATTGACAATTTAAACGAATTATTATGGGAAAAATATTCTTATTTTTTTTGCTACTCTTTTTTCAAATAGCATATGGGCAAGTAATTGAAAAAACAAATAATAAAACATCACAAGAATTATTTGATTACCACAGTTTAAAGCAAAAAAATAATAAAACAACAGCCTGGATTCTACTAAGTTCAGGAGTAGCTATGACTGCTGGAGGTTTTGCCATAATGAAAAACAATGGAAAAGAAATTATTACTGATATTTTTACGGGAAAGAGTTCTAATGATGGAACCGCAAGCTCACTTTTAATTATTGGAGGGGGAGCAACAACGCTTGCAAGTATTCCATTCTTTATCTCAGCTGGTAAACACAAAAGAAAAGCAACCCTTTCATTAAAGGGTGAACAAAATATTGTGAGGAATATAAAAATTGATAGTTCAAACTATCTAGGGGTAAATATTACTATTCATTTTTAAAAAATTAACATTATGAAAACAAAATTAGTAACACTTTTAAGTATACTCTTATTATTTTCGACAGGACTGTATGCTCAAAAATCAAAAAATAAGGCTCATAAAGTTTGGGTTTCAAAAGTTGATAATTCAAAAATAATTAAAGGTTTATTATATGAGGCAAATGATAAGTCTCTGAAAATAATTGATAATCATTCTGTGGAAATTAATGTTGATGCTTCTAATATTAGACTAATTAAAATTAGAAGAAAAGGGAAAATTGGTAAAGGAGTCTTAATTGGAGCTTCAGCAGGGTTTGCAACAGGTGTAATAATAGGTTTAGTAAGTGGAGATGAGCCTGATCAAACAATGGGATCCATTTTTGGGGCTGAAATTATCGTAGAAGGTGCAACAGCAGGTGAAAAAGCATTAGGGTTAGGGATTTTAATGGCTGTTGGAGGAAGCGGTGTAGGAGCCATAATAGCATCAAAAAAAGAACAAATATTTATTAATGGAGATATTAATAATTATAAAAATAATTTGGAGATATTAAAAAGTTATTCAATGGTGATACATAAATAATACTTATGTGATGAGGACAAGATTAAAATATCTATTTAAAATTACGTTTATAGGATTTCTTCTACTAAGTACAGAAATATCTCATGCTCAGAGAAAAAATATTATTATAAATAATGAGCTTTCTAATAATGCTGAAATGATGAAAGTAAAGATGGCCAATTACAACAAGAAGCCTTATTTAAAAATGGTAAACCAAATGGACTAGCTAAAGTATGGTATGTAAGTGGACAGTTAGTGAAAGAATTGAATTATACAAATGGCAAAAAAAATGGAACACATATTTATTACAATAAAGAAGGCACTATTGAGAAAAAGGAAACTTGGAAAAATGGAGTACTTAAATTAGACTAAATTTTTATAAAAAATTCTATAATATTTAAAAATCACTCACAAACTCATTGTAGTTCAATATTTTAAATGCTACCGCTAGTAAAGTTAGTAGTATTATACTACCGAAAGGGATGACAGATTGGTTAGCACATTCTAAATTTAATCTTTATTTAGAATGATTATAAATTTCAATCTACTGTATTTTAAGCAGTTAAATTGTATACTTTTAATATACTCATGATTAAAGTAATTAATGTTACATAATAATTGAGTACATACTTCAACTCCATTCGACTTAAATTGACAATTTAAACGAATTATTATGGGAAAAATATTCTTATTTTTTTTGCTACTCTTTTTTCAAATAGCATATGGGCAAGTAATTGAACAAACAAATAATAAAACATCACAAGAATTATTTGATTACCACACATTGAAACAAAAAAATAATAAAACAACAGCTTGGATTCTTCTAGGTTCAGGAGTAGCTATGACTGCTGGAGGTTTTGCCATAATGAAAAACAATGGAAAAGAAATTATTACTGATATTTATACGGGAAAGAGTTCTAATGATGGAACTGCAAGCACCCTTTTAATTATTGGTGGAGGAGCTACAACGCTTGCTAGTATTCCATTCTTTATATCAGCGGGTAAACACAAAAGAAAAGCAAACCTTTCATTAAAGGGAGAACAAATTATTGTGAGGAATATAAAAATTGATAATTCAAACTATCTAGGGGTAAATATTACTATTCATTTTTAAAAAATTAACATTATGAAAGCAATACGAAAACATTTAAAAATAGTTACTTTATTTTTCTCATTCACTTTTTTATTACAAAGTTGTAAAGTGTACCATACTAAAACGGTGACGGTAGACGAAGCGATTCTATCTTCTAAAAGAGTTAAAGTAAATACCTATAGAAACGACACTTATAAATTTGAAGAATTAAGGAAAGATGATGGCAAACTATATGGTATAACCAAGAAAAAGTCAGGAACTGCTAAAGATTTATCTTTTCAGGGTTATGAGGAAGATGACAATAGTAAATATGTGAAAATTTTATTACCTGATACTATAGTAAAAGAAGTTTATCTCCAAAATAAGACTATGTCAACAGTTGTATCAATAGCTGTTCCATTGTTAATTATTATTGGGTTAGCAGCAATAATACAACCAGGAAACGTGATTAGTGGTAGTTTTGATGGCCCTTTGTATTATTAAATTAGTTTATAGTTAGAGTTATTAAAAAATTATTCAATGGAAATAAATAATACTCTTGTTATGAAAACAAGATTTAAATATCTATTTAAAATTACGTTTATAGGATTTCTTCTATTAAGTACAGAATTATCTCATGCCCAGAGAAAAAATATTATTATAAATAATGAGCTTTCTAAAAATGCTGAAATGATGAAAGTAAAAATGGGCACGCAATGGATGGGTAGGATTTGGAAATTTAAATTTGGGGATTATGCAGTTGAAAAAAGTAAAATGAGTTGGAAAGTTATAAAACAAAAAGCAACTATTCTTCACACAAAAAATGAGTATAAATCAGGTTATAAATTCAACTTTGTGTTGAGCAACAAAACTTCTGATTCTGCTATTGTTAGGGCAGTATATAGTAACAATATAAATGAACTTGAATCCATTGAATTATTTCCAAATATTTATTTTGGTTCAGATGAAATTTTGAAAGATTCATTAAGTTTTACAGCAGATATTTCATTGAATAATACTACAGATAATAAATGGAAATTGTTTCTAAAAAGAACTTCTGGTAGTGAAATTGAGTACAAAAATGAAGGTGTTCTTGTAAATGGAGATAGAATAATATCAATAATTTTTGTCAACTCCAATCTAGATGGAAATGATAAACGTTGGTTTCCCGCTTTGGGATATGAGTTTATGGAAAATGAAAAGGCAATTTGTGCCTTGCAATATTTTGGTGGTGGCGCATTGGGTTACAACAAAAACATTATTTGGATTGATTCTAGTCTTAACCAGAAAATGAAGTTGATACTTGCTGCCGCTATGACTGCTATATTACAAATAAAATCACCTGGAGGCTAAGATTCAACAAGATGATATTTCTCACTTTATATTCCGTAAAAGACTAAAATCATTTGTTCAATTAAGGCCGTTTCAGAATTAAATTGAAATAAATATCTGTCGGAGAAATTAATGCGGCATAAATATTAGCATTAATAATTGTATATTTCAAGTTAAATAACAGAAGTATTGAATAAAACCGAACTCAACCAATTTTTAGACGAAAAAGTAACACAATACAATAACCCAACATTTATTGAGAGTGACCCTATACAAATACCTCATTCGTTTTCATTAAAAGAGGATATTGAAATATCAGGTTTTTTAACCGCAACTATTGCGTGGGGAAACAGAAAATCTATCATTACAAATGCTAAAAAAATGATGGAGCTATTAGGAAATTCACCTTACGATTTTGTTTTAAATCATAAACCACATCATATAGACACCATTGAACATTTTGTTCATAGAACTTTTAATACTGACGATTTTAAATATTTTATTACAGCTTTACAGCACATTTATAATAATCACCAAGGTTTAGAAACTATTTTTTCAAAAAACGCTACTTCAAATTCTACTCAACCTGCAATTCATGAGTTTAAAAATATTTTTTTTGAAATTCCACATTTACAAAGAATACAAAAACATATTTCTGACCCATTAAAAGGATCGGCTGCGAAACGAATTAATATGTTTTTACGCTGGATGATACGCAATGATAAAACTGGGGTAGATTTTGGAATTTGGAATAGCCTCTCGCCTGCTCAACTTTCGTGTCCGCTAGATGTGCATTCTGGCAATGTAGCAAGAAAATTAGGATTGTTAACAAGAAAACAAAACGATGCGAAAGCATTAGCTGAATTAGACACTAGCTTACGGAAAATGGATAAAAATGATCCCGTAAAGTACGACTTCGCTTTATTTGGGTTGGGTGTATTTGAAAAATTTTAAATTTAGATACTTAACCTCTTAAATTTCTGTATAATAATACTATTCTTGCTACTCTTAAAATTGTAACCTCGCTTTATCTTCAAGTGGTTCATACATTACTTCCAAAACACTAGGCTTAAATTAGGCTGATTCATCTAAAAATAGAGTTTCATTGAGTAATCATGAAATTTCTCTCGTTGATTGATTTTCATCACTAGCAACCAAGACAATACCTAAAATTGTGTTGTATGTGATAGTTGTTAATTTATAAAATAAAGGTTTTGCTCCTTAGAGGAAGCATTCAAATTACCAAACCTTATTGAGTTTATCAATAACTTTTTTTGTTATAAAATTTAATTAATTGAAGTTTTCTGTTTTAATTAATTCTCCATTTTCATTATAATATTTCCATTCTCCAGTTTGTATTGCATCCTTAGAAAGGCCTTTCAGCATTAATTCACCATTCTCATGATAAAGTTCCATCATCCCATTTTCCTTTCCTTCTTTATAATTTATTCTGCTCTTTAACTGACCGCTACTATAATAATTTTCTAAAACACCAAATTTTTTCCCATTTATGTAATTTACTTTGGTAAGTAAACGTCCGTTATAATAATATTCTTCCCAAAGTCCATCTTCTTTCCCCTCAATATAATTTCCTTCACTCTTTAGTTGACCATTATCATAATATTCCTGAAAAAGTCCATTACTTATTTCTTTAGCTGTATTAATATGACTAGAAATCTCATTCTTAACTAACATATCAGCGTATGCTTTTGACGTTTCATCTTTTTGCTCAGAAATGTAACTGTTTAATTGGCTTTTAGTAGCTATTCTATTCTCAGAATCATTAATTGGAAGATAAACATCATTCCCTGTAACTGCCATAACCGCTCCCGTTATATATGCTCCTGTTAACAAAATATCTCCCAAAACTGATTCCTTTGGCATTTCAGTTTTATCATTAAAATAAACCCAGCCTAAATTGTCTGGTTTACCTTTTGATACAAATACATATTTCTTAGCTAATCTTTTTTTATTGTAACTGATAACTCTCCCTGTAACTAATGTAGTATCAGTTTTAAAATAAATTAAGCCATTTATATCCACAATATCATTGTAATTGATGTTGTTTTGATTTTGCTGCCTATTTTTTTGTCCACTACAAAAAAATGGTAGCAGTACAATCAGTAATACTAATTTTCGAATCATAATTTATGCTTAATTTCCAACAAATTAAGAAAAAAAAACCGAATACTGTTTTAATAAAACTAAATCACAAAAAATAAAATTTGTTATCATAAATATAAAACCTCAAAAATGAATAGTTTTTTTTAGGAATTGCAAATATATTAAGAGATAGAGCGGGTAAAAATTAAAATGCATTATCTAATTTAAGATGATACATTTTGTTCTGTAGCGTAAAGAATCTAATTATTGAACTTGAGCATATTCCTACAAAATTAAGCAAAGGGTATAATAATGGCTAAATAATTAATAGCTAACTGCTTATAATTGTGATGTAGATTTTGATATTTGGGATAGCCTCTCGCCTACTCAAATTTTGTATCCTTTAGATGTGTATTCTGGCAATGTAGCAAGAAAATTAGGGTTGTTAACAAGAAAACAAAACGATATAAAAGCATGAACTGTATTATATATTAGCTTACAAAAAATGAATAAAAATGCTCCTTGTTAAATATAACTTCCCTTTATTTGATTTGGGTGTATTTAAAAAGTTTTAACAATAAATAATGATATAAAACTTACAATTTATTTGTTAAATACAAACCTATTACATCTACAAATACCTTTTTACTTATTGGTTTTATCAAAAATTCAGTACACCCAGCATATAAAGCTTGTTCTTTTTCTGAAGCAGTTGAATAAGCTGTTTGGGCAACTATTGGCATTGTTGGATATAGTTTTCTTAATTTCTTAGTGGCTTCAAAACCATTCATAACTGGCATTTTTAAATCCATAAACACCAAATCAATGTTTGAAAATTCTTCACAGGCTTGCAGGGCTTCTAAACCATTTTTAACATGTATTAAATTACATTCTAATTTAATAATATCTTTAATTAAAGTTTCTAAATAAATATAGTTTACCTCCTCATCTTCAGCAATTAAAATAAGTGGTTTATTTTCATTTTTAGCCTCTATTTTTGTTTGATATATAGGTTTATAAGGAAAAATAATGGTAAAAGTTGCTCCTTTGCCTTTTATTGAATCCAAAGCTATTTTCCCTCCTAACAATGCTGTATTTTCTTTTACAATAGACAAACCAAGACCCAACCCTCCTGTTTTTTTCGATAAATCCCTTTCCGCTTGCGAAAAACGGTCAAAAATAGATTCATGCTTCTCAGCATCAATACCTATTCCTGTATCTTTTACATAAATTTCAAGATTCTTATTATTCAATACATATCCTAATTCAATAAAACCTTCATTGGTGAATTTTAAAGCATTTTCTAATAAATTACTTAGTACTTTGTTTAGTTTTGTTTTATCAGTAATAATCGTACTTTGCTCATTAGAAAGCTCCTTTTTAAGATATAATGGTGTTTTATTTTCTTTAGCTTTTAAATCAAAAACTGAAAATAATTCTAACAATACATCATTTAGGCAAACTTCACTTTCATCTATTGAAACCTGTTTTGTTTCCAATCTTGAAATTTCTAAAATATCATCAATAATATGCAACAATTGTTTACTGCTACTTTGAATTATTTTTATAAAATTAGCTCGTTTTTCTGTTGTTAATTCTGGATTGTTTAACATATCTGAGAAACCTAAAATACCATTCATTGGTGTTCTAATTTCATGAGACATGTTGCTTAAAAATTCGGTTTTTAACTGGTCGCTTTCTTCTGCTTTTTCTTTCGCTTTAATTAAATCAGTTTCACTATTTTTTTGTACTGTAATATCTCTTCCATTTACAATAAAGCCCTTAATTTTTTTATTTTCACTGTAAAATGGATAGTAATTAATATCCATAAAACATGTTCCCAAAACAGGCAAATGAAACCATTCTTGATAGTTAATACTTCTATTTTCAATTATACATTTTAAGGCATTGGGCTTAATAGTTTTTATAAATATATCTTCTCCTAAAATATCAGCCGCATTTTTACCTATAATTTGTTTTGGGCTTTCCCCAAATGCTTTCGCATAAGATTCATTTACCAAGATATATGTGAAATTTTCATCAAGTAATGCCATCATATCTGATGAACTTGCAATCATATCAGCAGATTGTTGGAGTGTTTCTTGTGATTTGAATCTTTCACTAATATTCCTCATAATACCTAAATTCCCTATCCAAACTCCTTTAGCATCAAACAATTTTGTACCAAAAGTTTCTCCTGGGAATATAGCACCTCTTTTATTTTTATAATAAGTTACATAAAGTTTATCTGAAGGTTTACTTTTATTTGAAAAGATGGTATTGCCTGCATTCTTGTATTTTTCTTCATCAGCATAAAAAATTGCTGTTTTTTCACCTATCAATTCATTTGGTAAGTAACCAAATGTAGTTTGCATTCCTTTATTGGCTAAAATAATTTCACGTTCCGTATTTGTTATTACTATACCATCGGCTATTGAATTAAACATCGTTTCAAATAAACTTTGTTGTTCTTGCAATTTTATTTGATCTTCTTTTTTAGATGTAATATCACGTTTTATAATTACTAAGCCCTTTCTTGTAGCATCACTATTAAATAATGGAACTTTTATAACATCTAAAAAAATGTCTTTCCCTTCAGGTGTTTGTAATACTTCTTCAAGTTGAATTGTTTGTTTTTTCTCCCAGGCCTCATCATTTGATTTTTCAGAAATTAATAATGCTTCTTCAAGGAAAGCTTGTGATGCATATATTTCTTTATCGGTTTTACCTTTATAATCTGTATTTGTTAAATTAAATAGTGCTAACCCTGCTTTATTTATCTCTTCCCATTTTCCTTCTCCATCTTTAAAAAATATAGCATCAGGTGATGCATTGATAAGGGTTTTTAAGCGTTCTTCGCTTTCTTTTAAAGCTGAAATATCTTCCTTTATGGCTAAATAATTAATTATTTCACCATCGTCATTTTTAATAGGCGATATGGTTACTTGTTCCCAAAATAATTTTCCAAATTTCGATTTATTTTTAAATTCACCTTTCCAAACATTCCCTGCAGAAATGGTTTTCCACATTGTTGAATAAAATGCTTTTGATTGATTACCTGAATTTAAAATACGAGGATTTTTACCTTTAACTTCTGCAGCTGTATAGTTTGTAACTTCTGTAAATTTAGGGTTTGTATATTCTATAAGTCCATTAATATCAGTAATTACAATAGTATTGGCGCTTTGTTCTACAGCTGCTAACAACCTTTTAATTTCGTAGGATTGTTTTTCTAGTAAATCATCCGTTTTCTTTTTTTGTGCCTGATCTGCAGGAAGCCATTTTCTAACAATTAATAATAGTATTAATGTAGCAACCAATAAATTAAATAATTTTGGAAAAAAAACAATTTCAGGTTGTGCCAAAAAATTAAAAACTTCTATAGGAATAAGTCCTGCATAAGAGGTATACCAAAAACCAAAATAAACACTTTCAAAAAAAGACCGAAATGCATCTATTGCCAATATTATTAAGAGCAATTTTAATAATTTATCACTCTTATCTAAAAAATTTATTTTCTTGGAATAAAATACAAAGATATATGCCCAAATTATGATTAAAAAAGCATATATAATAGGTGTTGCATAATTAAAGAAGTAATTCATATAAGCAGGGCAAAAATTGAAATTAATCTAAATTATAGGGCAATTTAATCTTTTTTTTTATAAAAAGAAAATTTTCAATAAAAGTGCACAAAAACAGAACGCTTAAAAAACTCTAATACGCTATAAATAGCATTAAAATAACATTCTAACTACAAAAAGCTCTGCAATGCCAATTCATAACTTTGCAAACCAAAACCAGCAATAACCCCTTTTGCATTTGGAGCAATATATGATATATGACGAAATTCTTCACGTGCATGTACATTAGAAATGTGAACTTCAACAACCGGGGTTTCAATTCCTTTAATAGCATCACCAAT
>NZ_JBFFOE010000088.1:0-9814 GCF_041562875.1 Lutibacter sp.
ACAGTAATATTTAAAGAATATCCACAAGCTGATTTTGTTATTGCAGGACATACTGATAGTGTTGGTTCAACTAAATCTAACCAATTATTATCTCAAAGTAGAGCTGATGCTGTTAGAGATTATTTAATTTCAAATGGTATTAATGCAGATAGACTAACAACTGTAGGTTATGGAGAAAGTATGCCAATTGATTCTAATGTTACAAGATCTGGTAGAGCTAACAATAGACGTACTGAAGTAACACTTAAAAAATAATATAAATTAAATAGTTAATTTATATTTAAAAACGCTCCGAATTTAGGAGCGTTTTTTTTATTTTTATAAACTAAAAAGAAGTTAGATGATATCATTTATTTCAAGAGTTGTTGACGATATATTCAGTAAACAAAAATGCTATGATAACTTAATATTTGTTCTTCCTAGTCAGCGTTCTTGTGTGTTTTTGAAAGAAGAAATTATTAAAAAATTACCAAGTTCATCTTTTTTACCAAAAATTATAAGCATTGAGAACTATATTCAAGAAATTGGAGATATTAGTTTAATTGATAACACGCAATTACTCTTCGAATTTTACAGCATCTATAAACAAAACCTTCCAAAAGAAAACATTGAGCCTTTTGATGCATTTTCTCAATGGGCTACTATTGCGCTACATGATTTTAATGAGATAGATAGCTACTTAGTAAATTCAGAAGACTTTTTTACAAACTTAAGAGATGTTAAAAAATTAGAGGAATGGTTTCAAGATAAAAAACCTAGTCAACTAGCAATAAATTATCTTCAATTTTTTGAATATTTACACATTTTATATAAAGGCCTCAATAAAAAACTTAAAAATAATAAATTTGGTTACCAAGGGCTTGTTTATAAAGAAGCTAAAAATAATCTAGAACTTTACATACATAATAATATAGATAAACATATTGTTTTTGTAGGATTTAATGCTCTAAATAAAGCAGAAGAGTATATTATTCAGGAATTATTAAATAACAATATAGCTTCAGTTTATTGGGATGCCAATGAAACAATTTTTAATAAATTTAATGAAGCAGGTGTTTTTTTAAGAAAATATAAAAGCGAATGGGTTTACTATCAAGAAAATCCATTTTTATGGATTGAAAATCAAGAAATTTCCAATCAAAATATAAATTTAATAGGCGCACCTAAAAATATTACACAAATAAAATATGCAGGAGAGTTAATTTCTAAATTAGAAAATTTTAGCAAAACAGCATTGGTTTTAGCCGATGAAAATTTATTGACGTTAGCGCTAAACTCCTTACCAAACAATGTAAAAAACATTAATATTACAATGGGATACTCTTTAAAAGATATTCCAATTGCGAATTTGCTTGATGCCATATTTAAGTTGCATTTAAACCAGCAGAAATTTAATAAGGGAATAGAGCGTATATTTTATTATAAAGATGTTTTAAACATTTTAAATGACCCTTTTTTAAATAAATTATATAATGAAACACTTCAAAAAATAAGTACTAAAATTAAAAGTGAAAACAGTATATTTTTAGGATTAGAAACAATAAAAAAATGTTTATCACCTAATGAAGCAAAGGAACTTTCATTATTATTTTCCTTATTTGAATTTTCAACAGATATGAATGCTATAATTACACAATGCTGTAGTTTATTAAACGAATTAAAAGAATTTGTTGTGGGTGTTGAAAAAGAATATTTATATCGTTTTTATACTATTTTTCAACAACTAGAAACGTTAAACACAACATATAACCATATAACTGATTTAAAAACCCTTACATTATTTTACAATCAACTATTACAAAATGAAAAATTATCGTTTCAAGGTGAACCATTACAAGGTTTACAATTAATGGGAATGCTTGAAACAAGAGCTTTAGATTTTGAAACCGTTATTATTACTTCCGTAAATGAAGGAATTTTACCAGCAGGGAAAAGTGATTTTTCTTTTATTCCTTTTGATATTAAAAAGCATTTTGGATTGCCAACTTATCAAGAAAAAGATTCTATATTTTCATATCATTTTCAGCGCTTATTAATGAGAGCAAAAAATATTTACTTGATTTATAATACAGAAAATGATGGCTATGGATCAGGTGAAAAAAGTAGGTTTTTAACCCAACTTGAAATCAATAATCCATCAATTACTAAATCAATTATAAGCCCAAAAGTTCAACATATTGAAGTTCCATTAATTCAAATTGAAAAAACAGAAGAAGTACTACAAAAACTAAAAGAAGTATTTATAAAAGGTATTTCGCCATCAGCCCTAGCTACTTATATTTACAATCCGGTTAGCTTTTATGAACAAAAAGTATTAGAGATATATGAAGATGATGAGGTTGAAGAAACTATTGCAGCAAATACTATGGGTTCAGTTATACATGATGTTTTGGAAGAAATGTACACGCCATATTTAGATAAGTTTTTAAAGAAAGAAAATATTGCAAAAATGCAAAAAAAATGTAATGATTTACTTACAAAATATTTTAGAAAACATTATTTAAAAGGAAATATAAAAACAGGTAAAAACAAGCTAATTTTTGAAGTAAGTAAAAATCTTATAAACCGATTTTTAAAGCAGGAAATGCAATTGCTAAATGAAAATAAACAGTTAAAAATTATAGCTTTAGAAGAAAAATTAAATACTGAAATAATAGTTGAAGGTATTAATTTTCCTGTAAATTTACGAGGAATTGTAGATAGAATTGATGAATTAGATGGTGTTATACGTATTGTTGATTATAAAACAGGTAAAGTTGAAGCTAATCAATTAAAACTGTCTGATTTTAGTATTATTTGTGAAGATTATAAATACACAAAAGCAATGCAAGTGCTATTGTATTCATATTTGTATACATCAAAAATGAATAAACAAATTTCACCATTACAAAGCGGAGTTATTTCCTTCAAAAATTTAAATTCAGGATTTATAAAAATTAATTTTTCGGATAAATTTAGAGGGACAGATTACGAAGTAACAGAAGAAAGAATACAAGATTTTATAGTTGAGATAAGAAAACTAATCAGTGAAATTTTAGACCCAGCAATTCCTTTTATTGAAAATAAAAATTTACCCTTTTAAATATTTTATATGCAAATAAATAAAAATAGAATCGTAAAAAGCACGCATCATACGAAGCCTATAGTTACTGATACTTTATATATAAAAGACAACAAAAAGAAACCAGTAGTTATTTTTTGTCATGGATATAAAGGTTATAAAGATTGGGGTGCTTGGAATTTAGCGTCAAAAGTATTTGTAAAAAAATCAATATTTTTCGTGAAATTTAATTTTTCACACAATGGAGGAACATTAGAAAACCCAATAGACTTTCCAGATTTAGAAGCTTTTGGAAACAATAATTTTATAAAAGAATTAAATGATTTAGAAGATGTAATTAATTGGGTAACTACGAATCCTGATTTTAAAAATGAAATTGATATTAATAACATTACGTTAATAGGGCATTCACGCGGTGGAGGAATTGTAACCATAAAAGCTTCTGAAAATAAAAAAATAAAAAAATTGATTACTTGGGCTGGAGTTTCAGATTATGGCATGAGATTTCCTGATGGTGAAAAATTAGAAGGTTGGAAAAAACAAGGTGTTTCCTATATTTTAAATAGTAGAACACTTCAACAAATGCCGCATTTATACCAGTTCTACCAAAATTTTAAAGACAACGAGGAACTATTAACAATAAAAAACGCAGTTTCAAAAATAAAAATTCCACATTTAATTATTCATGGAGAAAATGATGAAGTTGTTTTACCTATAGAGGCAAAAAATTTACATTCTTGGAATCCTAAAAGTGAACTAATTTTTATTGATAAAATGAATCACCCTTTGGGGTGTACACAACCCTGGGGGAAATTAATAATGCCATTTCATTTAAAAAAAGTAGTAAAGCATAGTATCGAATTTATTCTTCAAAAATAAATTTTTAATGACTATTATAAAAGCAAAAATATCAGATTTAAATCAACTTCATGTACTCACAAAAAGTTGTGCGAAAATTATGATGGATAATGGTATTTTTCAATGGAATGAAATGTATCCTTCAAAAGAAGTTTTAGAGAATGATATTGAATTAGGGCAAATTTGGAAATTAGAAGAAAGTGAAATTATTAAAGGTATTGTTGTGTTAACTGAAATTGAAGATAAAGAATATCTAAATGTAAAATGGTTAACTAAAAATTACAAAAACCTATATATTCATCGTTTAGCAGTACATCCAAATTTTCAAGGAAAAGGATATGCGCAAAAATTAATGGATTTTGCCGAAGATTTTGCGAAAGAAAACAAGTACAATTCTATTAGATTAGACACTTTTAGCCAAAATAAAAGGAATCTACAATTCTATGAACAGCGCAATTATATAAAACTTAAAGCTATCTATTTTCCGAAACAAAGTGAACATTCGTTTTATTGCTACGAAAAAGTTTTAAATGCATAAAAAATCCAGCATAACTTTTAAAGGAATTAATAAATTGGCAATACCGGCTATCATTGCAGGAATTGCGGAACCCTTACTTTCAATTACAGATACTGCTATTGTTGGAAATATTCAGGTAAACCCAACCGAAGCTTTGGCAGCTGTTGGAATAGCTGGTTCGTTTATTTCGGCAATGGTTTGGGTATTAGCGCAAACACGTTCGGCTATTTCAGCAACAATATCTAAGTATTTAGGCGCTAAAAAATTACATGAAATAGCAACTTTACCAGCTCAAATTATTGCAATTAACTTAGTTTTAAGTATTGTAATTTATTTTACTACTGTATTTTTCGCAAATGAAATATTTAAACTCTACAATGCTGATGGACTTATTTTAAACTATTCAATTGTCTATTTTAAAATACGAGCCATTGGATTTCCCTTAACGCTTTTTGTATTTTCAACGTTCGGTGTTTTTAGAGGTTTACAAAACACTTTTTGGCCCATGGTAATTAGTATTGTTGGGGCAGTTTTAAATGTTGGATTAGATTTTATATTGGTTTATGGAATAGAAGGTTTTATAGAGCCTATGAATGTTGAAGGAGCTGCATGGGCAAGTGTAATTTCGCAGGGAGTTATGGCCATTTTAGCACTCATTTTAATATTAAAAAAAACTCCCTTTAGTTTAAAAATAACATTCCCTTTTAATAAAGAAATTAAAAATTTATTGGCTATAAGTTTTAATTTAATAATAAGAGCACTTGCATTGAATGTGGCTTTGTATTTAGCGAATTCGTATGCTACAAAGTATGGAGATAATTATATAGCTGCACAAACTATTGCTTTTCAAATTTGGTTATTTTTTGCTTTTTTTATAGACGGATATGCCAGTGTTGGAAATATTGTTTCAGGAAAGTTATTAGGAGAGAAGAATTACAAAAAAATGTGGAAGTTAAGCATCAAACTAAGTAGATATTCTGTTGTAGTTTCAATATTATTAAGTGTTTTTTGTGCCGTTTTTTATGTTCAAATAGGAAAACTTTTTTCTCAAGATCAATTAGTTTTACAATCATTTTATAGTATTTTTTGGATAGTACTTATTATGCAACCCATAAACGCCATCGCTTTTGTTTTTGATGGAATTTTCAAAGGACTTGCAGAAGCTGTTACCTTAAGAAATTTATTGTTAATTGCTACTTTTTTAGGATTTTTACCTGTCCTTTTGATTGCTGATTACTTCAATTTAAAGTTATACGGTATTTGGATGGCTTTTACAGTTTGGATGTTGTTAAGAGCTGGAATTTTAGTCGTAAAATATAGAAACAACTATTTACACAAAAACACGTAACTTTGTGCATTATGAGTAACGGAAGTTTATATACAAATATTCAAAATAATATTGCTACCATTGAGTTTGGTCATCCAGCAAGTAATTCTTTTCCAAGGGAGTTACTGAGCAGATTAACAGCTTCTCTGAATGAATTAAGTAGCAATCATGATGTTCATGTAATTATCTTAAAAAGTGAAGGAGAAAAAGCTTTTTGTGCTGGCGCTTCTTTTGATGAATTAGTTGCAATTTCAAATTTTGAAGATGGAAAACAGTTTTTTTTAGGTTTTGCCAATGTTATTAATGCCATGCGGAATTGTTCAAAATTAATAATTGGACGTATACAAGGAAAAGCTGTAGGTGGTGGTGTTGGATTGGCTGCTGCTTGTGATTATTGTTTTGCAACCGAGCAAGCTTCTGTTAAATTATCTGAATTCACTATTGGTATTGGTCCTTTTGTTATTGAACCTGCTGTTAGAAGAAAAATAGGGTTGGCTGCTTTAAGTGAATTAACTTTAAACGCTACCAATTGGCAAAATGCCTACTGGGCAAAGGAAAAAGGTTTGTATTCAAGAGTTTTTGATACTATTAAAGAAATGGATGTAGAAGTTGAAATTTTAGCAAATAAACTTTCAAATTACAATCCAGAAGCTTTAAAAGAAATGAAAAAGGCTTTGTGGAAAGGTACAGAAAACTGGACAGTCTTATTAGAAGAAAAAGCTGAAATTAGCGGGAAATTGGTACTTTCAGATTTCACAAAAAAAGCATTACAGAAATTTAAAAAATAATAAATGTTAATAACTTTTATAGCTTTTTTACAACAAGTAAATGTTGAAGAAAAAATTAAAAACGCACCCGATAATGGTTATCAAATTGGCGTTGCTATTGGAACTTATTTACCATTTGTATTATTAGCATTACTAGCGTATTTTGTATATTATAAAGCAAAAAACAGAAAAGATTTAGAAGATTAATTTAGAAAAATATTGAATGAGTACTATTAGAATAACAAAACAATTTCATTTTGAAACAGGGCACGCATTATTTGGTTATGATGGGAAATGTAAAAATGTACATGGGCATAGTTACAAGCTTTCTGTTACCGTAATTGGGACTCCAATAAGTGATTCAGCAAATGTAAAATGCGGAATGGTGATAGATTTTGGAGACTTAAAAAAAATAGTTGGTTCTGAAATAGTTGATAAATTTGATCACGCTACTGTATTCAATAAAAACACTCCTCATATTGAATTAGCAAATGAATTAGAAAAAAGAGGTCATAGCGTGATATTGGTTGATTACCAACCAACTAGTGAAATGATGTTGATAGATTTTGCAAAAAAAATTAAAAATAAATTACCTGATAGTATTAAGTTACATTCTTTAAAATTACAAGAAACAGGCACCTCCAATGCTGAGTGGTATGCTTCAGATCAAAAAACTATCTAAAATCTCCAAAAAGAAAGACTTTTCAATATTTAAAAAAAATTAGCGATTCAACAAAATTAGGTTCCATTAAAAGTGTTCATGGTATTGTTTAAACCCGCAGTACCAAATGATTTTATTAATTTACCTGCTTGTTCTAATCGTTCGGGTAATAATTTACTTTCTTCAGTATCCCATTCTCCAAGAACAAAGTCTGATTGACGACCTTTTGAAAATTCAGAACCAACACCAAATCTAAAGCGAGCATATTGCTGAGTTTCCAAAGTGGCATTAATATCTTTCAATCCATTGTGCCCACCATCACTTCCTTTGGCTTTTACTCTAATTGCACCAAAATTCAGGTTTAAATCATCACAAATTACCAATAAGTTTTCAAGAGGAATATTTTCTTTGGTAAGCCAGTATTTTACTGCTTTACCGCTTAAATTCATATAAGTAGAAGGTTTTAATAAAATAAAAGTACGCCCTTTAAATCTAAATTTAGCAATACTCCCTAATTTTTCAGATTCAAATGTGATATCTTCTTTTTTGGCTAATTCATCTAAAATTTTAAAACCAATATTATGTCTGGTATTACTATATTTTTCACCAACATTTCCTAAACCGACAATTAAGAATTTTTTCATAGAATCAACAGTTAAGGTTTCTTTTTTAGCTCCGAATATTAATTTTATATATCGAAATAATTGCATTTAACAAAAGTAATAAAAAGAATATGTTTTTTTAAAAAGAAAAAGCGCTGCAAATTGCAACGCTTTTATATTGTTTTAAAATAAAAATATTATTCTGAAGCTTCTTCTTCACTAACTTCTGTAGTCCCTTCTTCACCTTCTTCACCTTCTTCCTCATCATCAGTTTTTACAGCACTACGTGCAGTTCTAACCTGAACAACAACAGTGTTTTCTGGATGTAAAATAGAGAATTTTTCGTCAGCTACTTGAGATACTACCAATTTATGACCAATTCTTAATTTAGAAATGTCAGCATTAATAAAGTCAGGTAAATCAACAGGTAATGCTCTAACGCTTAATTTACGTTTTGCAAAACTTAAAGAACCACCATTAATTACTCCTGGAGACGTACCAACTAATCTTACAGGAATATTCATTGTTACCATTTTATCATCAAATAACTGGTAAAAATCTACGTGTAAAATTTTGTCAGACACTGGGTGAAACTGAATATCTTGTAAAATTGCATGATATTTAGCCCCTTCTAATTCAATCGTTGCAGTATAAACATTTGCTGTATACACTAATTTTTTGAATGAAGTTTCATCAGCTGAAAAGTGTAATGGTTTATCCCCTCCGTATATAACGCAAGGTACCTTTCCAGCATTACGTAAGGCTTTAGTAGCTACTTTACCTACGCTTTCTCTTTGAGATCCTGAGATTGTAATTGATTTCATTTATTTATCTATTTATTAATTATTTACATTAAAAATTGCCCGCTTATTGATGTGTTATCTTGCACCTTATGCATTACATCTGCGAACAAAGGGGCGCAAGTTACAACTTTTATTTTAGAACTTTCTCTTTTTAAAGGAATTGTGTCAGACACTATTAATTCTAATAATTTAGAATTTTCAATTCGTTCATAAGCTTTACCAGAAAGTATTGGATGTGTACAAACAGCTCGGACACTTAGTGCTCCTTTTTCCATCATTAAATCTGCAGCTGTAGTAAGCGTTCCTCCTGTATCAATCATATCATCAACAATAATTACGTGTCGATCTTTTACATCACCTATTAATTCCATTGTAGAAATTACATTTGCTTTTAAGCGCTGTTTATAACAAATTACAACTTCACTTTCTAAAAATTTAGAATAGGCATACGCACGTTTTGACCCACCCATATCAGGTGAAGCTATGGTTATGTCTTTTAAATTTAAACTATGGATGTAGGGTAAAAAGATAAACGAAGCGAATAAATGATCTACTGGTTTCTCAAAGAAACCTTGGATTTGATCGGCGTGTAAATCCATTGTCATAATTCTTGTAGCTCCGGCAGTTTGTAATAAATTTGCAACTAATTTAGCGCCAATAGCAACTCTAGGTTGGTCTTTTCTGTCTTGTCTTGCCCATCCAAAATAAGGTATTACTGCTGTAATATGACGAGCTGAAGCTCTTTTTGCGGCATCTAACATTAGTAACATTTCCATTAAATTATCTGAATTTGGAAACGTTGACCCAACAATAAAAACACGCCTTCCTCTGACTGATTCTGCAAAGGCAGGTTGAAATTCTCCATCGCTAAATCTTGTAACGACAACATTTCCAAGTTTAAGTCCGTAATTTTCAGCAATTTTACTAGCTAATTCTATACTTTGTGAACAGGCAAAAATTTTAGGTTCTAGGTAAGGAGTTTCCATTTTTAAGTTGTATTAATTAGTTGAGTTGTTATGTGTTGTTGTTTATTTGGTGCAAATTTAAAATTATTTAATGGTTAGACTATAACTTAGTCAAGTTTTTATGCATAAGATAAAAAATATTATTAAATTTGCACACCAATTACAATTTGCCTCGATGGCGGAACTGGTAGACGCGCTGGATTCAAAATCCAGTGTCTTAGGACGTGCGGGTTCGATTCCCGCTCGAGGTACT
>NZ_JBFFOE010000089.1:0-9802 GCF_041562875.1 Lutibacter sp.
AAACAACTGAAAACATTTTTTAATACTGAAACTTGGGATGGAGACACCTTTAATAAAATGATTACTCGTTTTACAGATTCACCTGAAACTTATTATCAACGCTTAACTAATATTTTACCAAAAACTTTTCATCTTAAAAATTTATTTTTTTTACGATTTACGAACAAAAATAATGAGAATAGATATCAATTATCTAAAGAATTACATATTACCCAACAACAACCGCCAACAGCTAATGAAACTCATGAACATTATTGTAGAAGGTGGATTTCAATTGAATTATTAAATAAAGTCACTAAAAATAAAATGATTTCAGAAGTTCAAATCTCTGAATACCCTGACAATAATTTAAAATATTTAGTAATTTCAAGCGCCACTTCAGATCCCTTTAAAGAGAATCATAATAGAAGCATTAGCATTGGTTTGCTAATTTCCCCACTTTTAACAAGTAAATTAAAGTTTTTAAATGAAGAAAAAATAACTATAAAACAAGTAGGAGTTACTTGTGAACGTTGTTCAATTTCAAATTGCGAAGTTCGATTTTGTGAAGCTACTGAATTGCTAAAAAAAGCAAAAAATGATGCTATCTCAGATACTGTTAAACAAATATTTAAAGATTATTCATAATAAAAATTTAGACTTCAATTTAAATCAAACTACTTCATCAAAAATTAATAAATTTGTATCCAAAATTAATAATTCAACACCATGATTTCAATTAGATTTAACCCCACAATAAAGTTTTTAAGTTTTATTTTTTTATTAATTACTTTAGTAAACTGTAATATTGTAAAGCCCGTAATTGTAGAAAAACCATTTGACACCAATAGTAAAAAAATATTTTCTCAACCTAAGAAAATTTATAATCTAGAAAAAATGGATATTAAAATATCAAATGATTTTGATGGGGCTCGATTAAATAATGTTGAACAAATAAACGATACTTTAATAGCTGTTTCAATTTATCCTGAAAATGCTCCAATAAATAATAGCGCTTATTATGCTTTTAAAATTTGGTCTGAAACACCTAAAAATATGCATGTTCAATTTAAATACCCAAAAGATTATGAGCATAGATATATTCCAAAATTAAAAACTAATGCAACTGATTGGACTCCAATTTCAAATGATGATATATTTTTAGTAGATTCATTATATACAATTAAATTAGCATTGACAAAAGAACCTTTAACAGTTGCCGCACAAGAAATTATTACTTCTATAGATACAAAAAAATGGTATTCTGAAATAATAAGTTCAAATCCCAACTTAGTTCATTACAAAACTATTGGGAAATCAGTTTTAGGAAAACCTTTACCAATGCTTGATTTATATACTGGAGATGCAAAAGAAAAAGATATTGTTGTGCTTATTTCACGTCAGCATCCACCAGAAATCACTGGTTTTATGGCATTCCAAAGTTTTTTTAAAACCATTTTAACAAATTCTGAAATCTCTAAAGAATTTTTCTCTAAATATAGAGTTTTGGTTTTTCCAATTGTAAATCCAGATGGTGTTGATCTTGGTCACTGGAGACACAACGCTAATGGAATAGATTTAAATAGAGATTGGGGTTATTATAGACAACCCGAAGTGAAAGCCGTTACAAAAGCAATTGTAAAAACAGCTAATAAATCAGATGGGGAAGTTGTAATTGGTATTGATTTCCACTCAACTCAAGAAGATTTATACTATACCAGTCACACTATGGAGGGAACAACAATTCCACATTTTTATGATGAATGGTTTGGTGCTATTGATGCTGCTTTTCCAAATTACACACCAAATGAAATTAGAGAAGATAGTACACAGCCCGTTTCAAAAGGCTGGTTTTTAACAACTTTTGGAGCAACAGCAGTAACCTATGAAATAGGTGATGAAACCCCAAGAGATTTTGTGAAAGAAAAAGGAAAAGTAGCAGCTATTGAAATGATGAAAATTTTAAACAAAAGATAGTTTTATATTATAATTTCACATCAAATATTGTTTTTAAAATAGCATTGGAACTTCAATAAAAAGTAATTCAGTGTTTTTTAAAGCTTTTAATAATGTACTTTCCGTTTGGAAAACCCCAATTGCATCACGTTTTGTTAAAGTTTTATTTTCAATATTAATTTCACCACTAATAACCATCACATAAATACCATGATTTTCAGATTTTAAAATGTATTTAAATTCAGAATTCTCCATCAAATCTATTCTTGAAATTAGAGCATCTTGATGAATTTTAAGATTTCCTTCATTGTCATCATCAATTGAAGAAACCAATAGTTGTAATTTGTTTTTCCGTTCTGAAGCATCAAATTTTTGCTGATCGTAGCGAGGCAAAACCCCACTTTTATTAGGAATTATCCATATTTGAAACAAATTAATAGGTTCAGAAGAAGAATTATTCATTTCAGAATGCAATAAACCCGTTCCTGCTGACATTACCTGAACTTCACCTGTTTCAATTACAATCCATTTATTACTCATAGAATCTTTATGCTTTAAAGCACCTTCTAACGGAATGGTAATAATTTCCATATTATCATGAGGATGTGTTCCAAAACCCATTCCTGAATTAATAATATCATCATTTAAAACACGTAATGCTCCAAAATTTACTTTTTCAGGATTGTAATAATGTGCAAAGCTAAACGAAAAATTAGCTTTCAACCATCCGTGATCTGCGGTACCCCTATCATTAGCTCTGTGAATTATTTTTTTCATGACCTATCTAATTTTGTCTAGTAATTTATTTAACAATTTGGCTTCTTCTTCTGTTATTGCATTCATATGATTTTCAAACTCTTTACTGTCAATTTTATCTAATATTTTTAATCCTTTTTCAGAGATTTTAATAAATACAACTCTCCTATCATTTTCACAACGCGTTCTTTCAATAAAATTTTTATCACATAATTTATCCATCAAACGTGTTGCATTTGGAGACTTTTGAATCATTCTTTCCTTAATTGTATTTACCGGAATTTCTTTTTTAGCACCCCGTAAAATTCTTAAAATATTATATTGCTGAACTGAAATCTGATAAGGCTTTAAAATTTCATTTTCAATAGCATCCAACCAATTTGCAGTATATTTAATATTGATTAAAGCTTTCACTTTTTCATTTGGAAATGTTGAATTTATATCTTTAGCAATATCACCCATAACTATAGCGCCTTCTCAAAATTTATTGCAAGGTCAAAAAGACGTTCCTTCAATTCTGAATTTGTAATGTCATTCTCTTTAAAATTATCGAAAAAAGAAGGAAAAGGCATACTTCCAATAATATTTGCACCCATAAAAGGAAATCTTCCCAACGCAATATCAAGCACAGTTTGACCTCCTCTAACACCCGGAGAAGTACTTAATAATAACATAGGCTTTTCTCTCCAAACTTTACCGTTAATTCTTGACAACCAATCAAATGCATTTTTAAATGCTGTTGAATAGACTCCGTTGTGCTCAGCTAAAGAAATTATAAATCCATCTGCAGTATCAATAATTGCATTTAATTTTTTTAATCCTTCTGAAAAACCTTGTTCATTTTCAATATCTATTGAAAAAAGTGGCATTTCAAAATCATTTAAATCAACTTTGACTAATTCTACATTCTTTATCAAACTTCCGGAATATTCGGCTAACAATTTGTTTATTGAACTTTTGCTATTACTTCCTCCAATTGTTACAATAGTTTTCATCATAATTTTAGTTTTGCATGTATTTTAAAGTGCAAATATACATTAAATATTTTTATATACCTAGGTATATATTACTATGGTAATTATTTACTACTAATTAACATTCATTTTGTACTTTAGCACTACTAAAATAACACAGATAAATGGATATAAACTTCAATAAAAACGAAGATTTCAATAAACTTCTTACTAGCAATCTTAAAAAGCATCTTTTAAAAGTTTATAAAGGTGGTGGAGAAAAAAACATAGAAAAACATAAAGCAAAAGGAAAGTTAACTGCAAGAGAAAGAATTGCTTATATTTTTGATAATGATAATGAAACTATTGAAATTGCAGCCTTAGCAGGTGATAAAATGTATGAAGAACATGGCGGTTGCCCTTCTGGTGGTGTAGTAGTTAAAATTGGATATATTAAAGGGAAACAATGTATTGTTGTTGCTAATGATGCTACCGTAAAGGCTGGAGCTTGGTTTCCAATTACTGGGAAAAAGAATTTACGCGCTCAGGAAATTTCAATAGAAAATAAATTACCTATCATTTATTTAGTAGATAGTGCTGGTGTTTATTTACCAATGCAAGATGAAATTTTTCCTGATAAAGAACATTTTGGGCGTATTTTCAGAAACAATGCAATCATGAGTAGTATGGGAATTACACAAATTTCTGCCGTTATGGGAAGTTGTGTAGCGGGGGGAGCTTACTTACCCATTATGAGTGATGAAGCAATGATTGTTGATAAAACTGGCAGTATTTTTTTAGCTGGAAGCTATTTAGTAAAAGCTGCAATTGGTGAAAGTATTGATAATGAAACTTTAGGTGGAGCAAAAACTCATTGTGAAATTAGTGGTGTCACAGATTATAAGGCACTTGATGACAAAGATGCTTTAGATAAAATTAAAAATATTATTGATAAAATTGGTGATTTTGACAAAGCTGGTTTTAATAGAATTAAAGCTGAAAATCCTACAGAAAATCCAAAAGATATTTTTGGAATATTGCCTGCTTCAAGAAGTGAGCAATACGATATGCATGAAATTATAAAACGCATTGTTGATAATTCTGAAATTGAAGAGTACAAAAAAGACTATGGAAAAACTATTATTTGCGGCTATGCACGTATTGATGGTTGGGCAGTTGGAATTGTTGCCAATCAACGTAAAGTTGTGAAAAACGCAAAAAAGGAAATGCAATTTGGAGGTGTAATCTATTCAGACTCCGCAGATAAAGCAACTAGATTTATAGCAAACTGCAATCAAAAAAAGATTCCTTTGGTTTTTTTACAAGATGTAACTGGTTTTATGGTTGGAAGTAAAAGTGAACACGGTGGCATTATAAAAGATGGTGCAAAAATGGTTAATGCGGTAAGTAATTCTGTAGTTCCTAAGTTCACTATTATTATAGGAAATTCATACGGCGCAGGAAATTACGCCATGTGTGGTAAAGCATACGATCCCAGATTAATTGTAGCATGGCCTTCGGCTCGTTTAGCGGTCATGGGAGGAGAACAAGCTGCCAAAGTTTTACTTCAAATTGAAACTGCTTCATTAAAAAAGAAAGGCGAAAAAATTACTTCAGAAAAAGAACAAGAAATATTAGAATCCATTCAAAAACGTTATGATGCACAAACTTCACCTTATTATGCTGCAGCACGTATCTGGACTGATGCTGTAATAAATCCGTTAGATACTAGAAAATGGGTTTCCATGGGTATTGAAGCAGCCAACCATGCTCCTATCGAAAAACCTTTTAATTTAGGAATTATTCAAGTATAAATTTATTGTAAAAACAGTTACTAATAATTACATTTGCAACACTTAAAATAATATTTAAATTATGGGAAGAGCCTTTGAACTTAGAAAAGGAAGAAAAATGAAACGTTGGTCCGCAATGGCAAAAATTTTTACCAGAATTGGTAAAGATATTGTAATGGCTATTAACGATGGAGGCGGAAATCCAGATACAAACTCTCGCTTAAGAGCTGTAATGCAAAATGCAAAGGCAGCAAATATGCCAAAAGAAAATGTTGAACGTGCAATAAAAAAAGCTGCTGACAAGGATACCAGTCATTATAAAGAAGTTTTATTTGAAGGCTACGCTCCTCACGGTATAGCGATTATTGTAGAAACTGCAACGGACAATAACAATAGAACGGTTGCTAATGTTAGAGCTGCATTTAATAAATGCGACGGAAACCTAGGTACTTCTGGTTCTGTAGTTTTTATGTTTGATCATACGTGTACCTTCACATTAAAAAAAGAAGATATTACAACTGAATTAGAAGATCTAGAGTTAGAATTAATTGACTACGAAGTAGAAGAGGTATTTGATGATGAAGATGGGATTATCATTTATGCACCTTTTGAGCAATTTGGTGCACTTCAAAGTTATTTTGAAGAAAATAATATAGAAATTTTATCTTCTGGCTTTGAAAGAATTCCAACTTCTATTTCTAAGCTTAATGAAGAGCAACAAGCTGATGTTGAAAAATTATTAGAACGTTTAGAGGAAGATGATGATGTTCAAAATGTATATCATTCAATGGAAATGTAATTGATGGTTTTAGCTGGTAAAAAAAAAACAGTTTTAAAAAGTGAAACCTCCAAGGATTTAGTTTGCCCAAAATGCAATTCTAAAAACACTACAAAAATTTCAATTTTTGGAATTTATAAACACCTTGTTCATATTCCATTTATATCTGGCGGAAAATCTGGAAAATCTATTTGCACACATTGCCAAGAAACCTATAAATTAAGCAATATGCCAGCTACTATTAAACTGGTATATTATGAATTAAAAGAAACAACAAAAACACCTATTTGGTTTTTCAGTGGTTTAATTGTTGTTAAAGTATTAATACTTCTTAAAATTTTTAGCAGGTATATCTAATAGTAACTATACTCTTTTTTTGAATGTCGTGTAAATGTCGTGTAAAAGTAGTTGCTGATTAGTACCTTTATAAAATACCTTTGATCTCTCAAAACAAGTATTATGACAATAGGTGAAAAAATAAAAGCAATACGAATTCAAAAAGGATTAACACAAGAAATTCTTGCTGAAAAAACAAATGTTAGCACACGAACCATACAACGCATTGAAAATAATGAAGTAGATCCTCGCTCCTATACTTTAGAGAAAATTGCTGAAGCGTTAGATATAAATTTTAATGAAATATCTTCATTTCAATATGAGCATACTAAAAAAGAAGACACTACTTTATTAGCATTACTTCATTTAAGTGGGTTATTTATATTTCTTTTCCCTCCAATTTTAATTTGGCTTTGGAAAAAAGAAGAAGTGAAAGATATTGATAAACACGCTAAAGATGTTATCAATTTTCAAATTACAATGTGGATATATCTTTTTATAGGAGCGCTATTACTACTTATAATTATAGGTTTACCAATATTAATATTTTTAGGAATATTTAGTTCAATTATTATTGTTTTAAACAGTATTAAAGTTCTTAATAAGCAACCTTACAAATACCCTTTTACAAAACAATTCTTAAAGTAACTTTAAAGTTTCAGCTCTGTGAATTTTATTTGTTGGTGTTTCAACAAATTGTTCAATAAAATAAATTTCTTTAGGGATTTCAAACCGATTTATTAATTTTAAGTTTTTAATGTTCAATAAAATCTCATCGCTTGAAACAGTATCACTACTGCTTTCAATTACTAAAATTAATTTTTCACCTAATATTTCATCAGTAATCCCAGCAACAAAAAATCGTTGAGGAATAATTTTTGCGAAATTTTCTTCAATTTGTTCAGGAATTAATTTAATTCCACCTGAATTAATAATGGTATCAAACCTTCCTAACCATTTAAATTCTGTTGAAGAAATAAGTTCAACTAAATCATTTGTAATTACTAATTCATTTGATACTTTTGGTGCATCAATTACTAAACAACCTCTATTATCTTTTGAAATTTTAATATTTGGTAATAAATTATAATGAGATTGGTTCGTCTCAGTCTCAATGACGTTATTATGAAAAAGAGGGTTGGATAAAATAACGTCTTTATCATTTTTTGATTTCTCGACTGCGCTCGAAATGACTGAATTAAAGTTATTTAATCTTTTTACCGCTATATGAGTGATGGTTTCTGTCATACCGTAAGTTGCAAAAACCTCTGTGTTTATATTTTGTATTTTATTCAACAATTCATTTGAAACCGCTCCACCTCCAACAATTAATTTCTTAATTTTATAAATATCAGAAAGTGAATTATTTAATTGCAAAGGAACCATCGCAGAAAAATCATATTGTTTATTTATATTCTTTAATGGATTTGAAGTTGGTTCAACAACATCTATATACCAGCCCAAAGTTAATGCTCTTACCAACATCATTTTACCCGCAATAAAGTTAGGAGACATACACAACAATGCTTTTGTGTTTTTGGGTAAATGAAAATAAGTGCCTGTAGCCAAAGCACTATTAACCATATGTTTCTTTTGAAGTTGAATAAGCTTTGGATTCCCTGTTGATCCCGATGTATTTACCTGAATAAAATTCTCTTTATTAAACCATTGTTTCAAAAAAAATTGTAACTCAGAAGAAATTTCAAAAGAAAAATCAATTAATTCTTCTTTTAAACTAAATGACCTTCCTTGCAATTTAAAATTTTTATGAAATAGAATTTTAGCTTTCATTTTATAATTTGGTTCTAATTGAAAAGATTCATGCCTTTACAGTAATAACAGTAATTATGCTATAAATTCATCTTCTTTTAGTTCTATTGGTTTCATAACTGTTCCCATTAACTTTTCTTGCCAGTTTGTCCATCCATACTTTTTTGAAAAAATTAATAAAACCAAAGGATACAACACTAATACTGGCACAAACATTTCAAACCCAACTGAAGGTTCAGAAGTATCAATTAACAACGCATCTGTTTGAAAAACAGTCCAATTTGTAGTTACAAATACAGCTGCAACTATATTATTTGCAGCGTGAAACCCTAAAGATAATTCAGTTCCTTCATCCATTAAAGTGAAAATCCCTAAAACCAAACCTGTACCAATATAATACACCATACTAATCCACCCTAATTTTTCAACTTCTGGATTTAAACCATGCAGTAAACCAAAAATAACAGAAGTTAAAATTAATGCAACAAACGAATTTTTAAACCAAGTACCAAAACCCTGCATTAAATAACCTCTAAACAATAATTCTTCCATGCTTGTTTGAACTGGTAAAAACAACATTGAAATAACTACTAAAATAAAAAAAGGTATAGGTTTAAAATTCCACACATAATCTTCTGGAGCCATATAATATCCTATAGAAATCATTAATATTCCAATTATAGCCCAAACTGAAAAAGCATAAAAAACGCGATTCCAATCTACTTTTTCACGACTGGTAATTAACGTCGCTATTTTTCTATTATGAATCTTTCTTATTCCAAAAAACAACGAAAGTAAACCTCCTAAAAAGGTTATAATAATTAAAAATAAATACAAATTGGAATCGATTCCTAAGGTTGCAAAATTTTCATTTGCTGAAGTCATAAACTCATTCATATCATCTGCATAATAAAATGCTGTTCCAATTAAAGGTATAACACCTAAAAATTGCCAACCAAAAAACAGGATAATTATGGTTACCAGATATGCCCACCACTCATTATTACCTTTGTATGCTTGTTGTATAAATTTCATATTTTATAGTAAATTAAAATTCCATTTCTTTTTAATATTGTAAAAAAGTTGTCCATTTTTAACTTCTAACGGACTCTCAAAATTGTTCGAAAATAAACTTCCGGTTCCTAGACCTTGAGGCATTTTAGAATTCAAAGAATAGGTCCATTGTGCAATTGCATTTAAACCAATATTACTCTCTAATGCTGAAGTAACCCACCAACCAATATTTTGTTTATCAGCTAGTTGAATCCACTCTTCACTTCCTTTAAAACCACCAACTAAACTTGGTTTTAAAACAATATATTGCGGATTTATTATTTGTAGTAATTCTTCCTTTTTTGTTACATCAAAAACACCAATTAATCCTTCATCTAAAGCTATTGGGATTGGAGTTTTTAAACATAACTCAGCCATTTCATTAAACTGTCCTTGTTTTATGGGTTGTTCTATTGAATGAATTTCAA
>NZ_JBFFOE010000090.1:0-9798 GCF_041562875.1 Lutibacter sp.
AAAGATGATTTACCTGTATCAAATAAGATAGTTCTTGCATATTCGTTCAATGTTGCCATAACTTCTTCTGTCGGAGCTAAAGGGCAACCGTCATTTGAAGCTGGACCTACAACAGTTGGGCATTTATCATCTTTATCTAAAACACCATCACCGTCAGTATCTGGCCATGGACATCCTTTATTTTCTTTTGGACCTGCTACTTCAGGACAAGCATCATCTTTATCAACAACACCGTCACCATCTGTGTCAGGACAACCATTGTTAGCTTTTGTTCCTTTTGCGTTTGGACAAGCATCATCTTTATCTGCAATTCCATCTTCATCAGCATCTGGACAACCTTTTAATGCTGCTAAACCTGCAACATTAGGGCAATCATCTTCTGAGTCAATAACACCATCACTATCTGAATCTGGACAACCTTTGTATTCAGCTAAACCAAATACATCAGGACACGCATCAAACTTGTCATAAATACCATCACCATCTGCATCATTTCCTCCAAATTTTAAAACAAAACCTACAGAATGTTGAAAATGTTGTACAATACTACTTTCAAAAGAATGTTTGTATTTTGATTCAACGTTTAATCCAATATTTTCAGTAAACCAAAAATTAATTCCTAAACCTCCATTAAAAGTTCCTGTTCCTAAATCACCTAACCAAGTGTAACCTCCACCTACAGATGCATATGGATTAAACCATGATGTGTTACCAATAACTTTGTTAAGGTCATATTTTAAAGCTCCATCTAAACCATAATAAGTCTCTTCGTTGATTGTATTATCACCAACTTTAGTTATTTTATTTAATGTTCCTGTTGCTTCAAAACTAAAACCATCAGCTAAATATTTACTAACTGCAAGTTTACTTAATGATGGAAGAATATTGTAATGATCAGTTGTATTAACAAACTCATCAAACCAAGCTCCATGACCAGCTAAATCAGCGTTAGTTGGGTAAAAATCCACTGCATTTACACCAAGACTAATTGCCCAAGGATTATTTTCGTCTTGCGCATTAACATTGTTGAAACCAGTAATTAATAATAAAGCCAATAAGGCTACTTTTAAATGTTTCATTTTCAAAAATTTAAATTTAATGTTCTTTTTTTTAGAAATAAGCTATTATAGCTTAAACTTAATTACAAAAATACAAAAATATCTTAAATATATTGTATTTTTAAGAAGTTTCTATATTAAGTTTAATTTTTTTCCAACTTTTATGAAAGCTTTTATTGCTTTATCTAAATGCTCTTTATTATGGGCTGCAGATAATTGTACTCTAATTCTTGCCTTTTCTTTTGGAACTACAGGGAAAAAGAAACCTATTACATATATACCCTCTTCTAAAAGTGCATTCGCCATGTTTTGAGCTAACTTAGCATCATAAAGCATTACTGGTACAATTGCTGAATCACCTTTAACAATATCAAAACCTGCATTTAACATAGCTTCTTTAAAATAGTTTGTGTTCCATTCTAATTTATCTCTAAGAGAAGTGTTGTTTGAAATCATTTCAAAAACTCTTAGGGATGCTCCAACTATTGCTGGTGCTAAAGAATTTGAAAACAAGTAAGGTCTTGAACGTTGACGTAACAATTCTATAATTTCCTTTTTACCAGTTGTATAACCTCCCATAGCGCCACCAAGTGCTTTACCAAGTGTTCCTGTTATAATATCTACTCTGCCCATTACATTTTTTAATTCTAATGTACCTCTTCCAGTTTTACCTATAAAACCTGCAGCATGGCATTCATCAACCATTACTAATGCATCATATTTATCAGCTAAATCGCATATTTTATCTAAACTCGCCACAACTCCATCCATAGAGAACACACCATCTGTTACAATAATTTTAAAACGATGTTCTTTTTTATTAGCTTCTATAAGTTGCTCTTCTAATGAAGTCATATCATTATTATCATATCTATATCTTGAAGCTTTACACAAACGAACACCATCAATAATTGAAGCATGATTTAATGAATCGGAAATTATGGCATCTTCTTCTGAGAAAAGAGGTTCAAAAACCCCTCCGTTTGCATCAAATGCTGCGGCATAAAGAATAGTGTCTTCTGTTTGATAAAATGTTGCTATTTTTTCTTCTAATTGCTTGTGAATATCTTGAGTTCCACAAATAAAACGAACTGATGACATTCCAAAACCATGAGAGTCCATTGCATCTTTTGCTGCTTGAATCACCTCTTTATTATTTGACAATCCTAAGTAGTTGTTTGCACAAAAATTTATAACTTCTTCTCCTGTGCTAATTTTTATAACTGCATCTTGAGAAGATGTTATAATTCGTTCAGATTTAAATAAACCTGAATCTTTTATATCTTGTAATTCCTTTTGTAAGTGTTGTTGTATTTTACCGTACATAATTATTTGTTTTTTTACAAAATTATTCATTTTTAAACTTCTTCTACACTAATTTCATAATTAATATAAACCAATAATTTTTTTTCAATAGAATAGTTTAACGTTTCTAACGTTTTTGCATAATTACTAATTTGCTGATGATACTTTTTATCAGGTTTTCCGGTTTTATAATCTATTATAACAACAACCTTATTATCTTTTACAACTAACCTGTCTGGAATAATAATTTTCTTATCTGAAGTTACAATTTCTTGTTCATTATAAACCTGATTTTTTTGTTCAAAATAAGTATGTAATTTTGGGTGATTAACAACATTGTTTAAAGCTGTTGTAATTTCATTATATTGAATACTATTGATAGTGCCATTGTAAGCATATTGATTTACAACTTCAAGAATATCTTTTTTGGTTTTAATTTTTGACAAAATTTCATGAATTAAATTACCGTAACCTATTGCTTTGCCTTGTTCAGTTTCCCAAAGTAATGATGAATTAGCAACAATAGAAATATTATGATTTTTCCAAGAATTGGTAATAAAACTATTTTGTGTAGTTGTTTTATTCTCAACTATTTTTGGAATGTTAATTCTTTTTCTATCACCAAAACTATATTCACTTTTTTCAGAATCCCATAAATTTAATTCTTTTAAAAAATTTATAAAAAGCCCTGATGAATGATTTAGATTTTCTTCATTTTTTACAGATATGCTATTTTCTGAAACAATATACAATTGCTCAATTGGCCGTGTTAATGCAACATATAAGATATTGAAATTGTCTAACTCTAACTCCTCTCTTTGTTGCTTAAATAAGTATTCTCCTTGTTCACCAATATAATTTAACTTGTTACTAGCATTTATCAAAACCGAATTTATTGAACTTGTTTGATTATATGAATACCAAACTGTTGGATTAATCTGCCTATAAATTTCAATATTATACGGATAAATAACCACCGGAAATTCTAAGCCTTTTGCCTTATGAATCGTCATAATTCTAACAGCATTTTTAGTCTCAGGGGCAACAATACTCAATTTGTCTTTTTTTAATTCCCAATATTCTAAAAAGCTGTTAAGTGAAACTTGTTTCTTTTGTTGAAACTCAAAAATAACGTCTAAAAAAAAATGAACGTTTGAATCTGATTCAGTTACCAAATTAAAACTTCTTATAATATATTCAATACTTTCATAAAACGGACTTTGAATAAATTCGTTATAGTTAAAAAACACATGGTGTTTTCTTAACGCTTCAAAAAATTGAAGGTTTGTTAAATTAATAAACTCACTAAAAAATAAATGTTTTTGTTCTTTTATTTTTAAATATTCAAATAAGAAATACAATAATTTAATTTTGTACTCTTTATTCAAAGGATTTTGAAGCACGTTTAACAAATCAATTATAAAACTCACTTTTAAACTATTTCCTAAAAGCAACGTTTCTGAAGAAATAATTTCAATTCCGTTTTCTGATAAATAGTTTGCAACTTCAATTCCTTGTTTTCTAGTTCTTACCAACACACAAACTTCATTTTTCTCAAAAGAGCTGTCTAAATTTTGGATAATTTCTAATACTTTTTTTGGATAGATCAAGTCTCTTTCTTCATCATCTTTTTGCTTTTCTACAAAAGATAATTGCACATAACCACCTTCTTTTTTAGTGGTTTTTTGACTGTTTCCTTCTAAAAATAAGTTACTAAAACTTTCGTTGTTTAAAAATTTTGAAATATGCTTAAAAAAGGAATTGTTAAAATTTATTATTTCTGAATAACTTCTGAAATTTGTCTCTAAATTAGCTTGTGTTTTTTTTACTTGAAATGGATTGTTTTCAATATTTTTTTCATCAGAAGAAAGCTCAATAAATTGTTCTGCTTTACCACCTCTCCACCTATAAATTGATTGTTTTGCATCGCCAACTAATAATAATTTCCCTTGTTCACCAGCTTCATTTTCTGATGAAATTACATTATCTATTAACGGTATTAAATTTTTCCATTGCAATTCAGAAGTATCCTGCATTTCGTCAATAAAATAATACTTAAATTTTTCACCTAAACGTTCATAAATAAAAGGTGCTGGTTCATTTTTAATTGTATCATTTATTTTTTGATTAAATTCTGCATTCAGCAAAATATTGTTTTCACTTTTAATCTCCTCTAAAGCACTATTTATATAATTTAAAACCGCTAATGGAATTAAACTATTTAAAATTAAATCATTCAATGTCTTTTGCTGAAATAATAATTCCGACTCATTGTATAATGTTACCAACTGATGGATAATAGCATCAATTGCATTTTTTATGGAAGATGATTTAGACTTTGAATAAAATGTTTCTTCAATAATATTTTTTTTGAAAGTATTTTGATCAAAAAATGAAGCTTTTTTATAAGAAACCGTGAGTATGTTAAAATGCTTTGGAAATTGAGAATAATAAAAATCTTTATCGTCAACACCACTTTCACTAATAATACTGAGTCCTTTTTCCCCGATTTCTAAAAATTCTTCTTCAATTTTTTTATTTTCTTTTTGAAGTTTTTCCTTTAGTATTTTGAATTCCTGAATTGAGATATTGTTTAGTGCTTTTAAATGCTTGGCATGGTTTTCATTTAAAATTATTTTAGCAAATGTTTTAAGTTCTTTAGAAATATCCCAGGCTTTATCATCATCTAACTTTTGAAGCGAATAACTCACCAATAAATCTGTCAATTCTTTATGTTCACCAATTTTAGAAATTACAACATCAACGGCTTCATTTAACAAACTTTCAGCATCCATTTCAACTTCAAAATTCATTGGAAGGTGTAAATCATGTGCAAAAGTTCTAATTAATTTATGTGTAAAACTGTCAATAGTAGTAATGCTAAATGCTGAATAATTTTGCAGAATAGCATTTAAAATTAATTGTGATCTGTTAAAAACAGTTTCTTCTGTTAAATTTGTTTCCATGCAAATTACAGGAAGCATATCGTTTGTTTGTTTCTCTGAAAACGAGTGAAGATTTTCAACAACACGTGCTTTCATTTCCGCAGCAGCTTTATTGGTGAAGGTTACTGCTAAAATTTGTTGAAATTTATAAATATTAGTGCTTGATAAAAGAATTTTTAAATATTCCTTAACCAATGTAAAAGTTTTTCCGCTACCAGCGGAAGCGTTGTAAACTTGAAATGAAGTTGATTGTTGCATTCATAGAAATTAGTAATGCAAGTTAATAAAATTTACATGGTTTAATAGATTTAATTATCTATCTCTCCATTTGAATTTTGGGCCACTATTTAGTTTAAAAACCAAGCCTAAACTATGTTGAAAATAATCTGTTGCTGTAGATTCTAGATTATGGTTATAATCTGATTGAAAATTCACACCAACTGAGCGTGAAAACCAAGCATTAAAGCCCCAGCCAGCTGCGATATTAAAATTATTTGTATCACCCATTTTAGAATATCCAAATCCAGAAAGAACATAAGGATCAAACCAGTTAGTTTCACCAATTAATTTATTTAAATCATATCTTAATTTTGCATCTATTGCAAAAAATGAATCGTTTAATAACACATCTCCAGTATTATAACCAAACCCTTTTTTAATTGTGTTTCCAGATGCTGATAATTGTAAAGTGGCTCCCTTTTTCAGATATCTTGCTATAAAAATTCTAACCGCTCCACCATTCATGTTTAAGTCTTCAATTGTACCACTCCCATAATCTTTAATGATTCCTGAAATACCATTGGGTGTTCTAATATCAACAATATTTACACCTCCACCTACAACCCAAGTAGTATCTTCATCTTGTGAATAAATTGAGTTATTTATTAAAAATAATATTAAAAAAAATAGCAATATTTTTTTAAACGTTTTATTAATCATAATTTCTAAGGGGCGTTACTTATAAAAGTAATAAACGTGAAATATGGGGATAAATTTTGTGAAAGGTATTAAAATACTGATTAAAATTAAAAATAGAATAAAACTAAATTCTATTCACATATTTTATTGCTTTTGTAAAGTCTTCTAAATCGTTATTATTTAAAATGAGATGAATGGTTTCATCAACAACTTTTTCAACATTGTTTAATGGGAAGCCTAAACCTACACAAATACTTCTTAAAACTTTAGCTTCATCTCCAGATACGTTTTCGTCAGCATAAACCATTTTACCTAAATCATATAAATGTTCTATGCGCTCGTTGTAATTATGTGGTGTGTGTGTAGAATATTCTGAAGGGTTCTTAAGTATTTCTTTGTACTTTTCTTCTAAAATATGAAAACGATTAGCTAATCTTTTTAATAATTTTTCTTCTCCCTCTGTAATTACATTATCAGCCATTGCTAATCTTACAACACTTGCAAAATGTTCAATATTTCTTTTTTGTTCTCCACTTAAATTGAAATCTGATACTCCCATATAATTACTTTTTATCGCAAATATAAAAAAATCATTAAAACAACCAATGTTTTAAAAAATAGTTTAATGCTTTATTGGGTTTACTTTTTTAATGACTTCTTTAAAATTCTCTAAATCTGGCTCTTCTAAAAAGAATTTTATAGCTTCTTTTACTATTTCTCTAGCATTTTCAACAGGAAATCCAAGGCCTACAGCAATTCTATCCATAGTGGAGGTTTTATCAATGGTTGGATTTTTATCTAAAAACAACATCTTTGTAAGATCAAATAAATGCTCTAAACGTTCATCATAACTCACAGGTGAATTTATTGGATACTTTGACGGGTCCTTTAAAATTTCTTGAAACTCACTTGTTGAAATATCAAGTCTAACAGCTAATCTTTCTAATAATAGCCTTTCATTATTATCAATTTTATTGTCAAATAATGCAAGTTTTACAATGGAAGCAAAATGGCCAATATTTTGTTCATGCATGCCTGTTGGATATAAGTCTGATATAGTCATAATATAAGTTTTTTTAATTCTCCCTTATAAATTTAAGAAATTATAACTTAATTTTTTTCCTTTTTTTTATAAAAAGCTACCTTTGGCAAAATTTGTAAAATTTGAGCAAGCAACATATTATCAAAATTTACGAGCAAATTGTTAAAGAAAAACAATTAGTCGAATACTTATCAAAAGAGAATCACCATTTCCAAATTTCGAATTTGGTAGGATCATCATTGTCTTTTGTTATTTCTGAAAGCTTTAAAAAAGTTGAAAAACCATTTCTTTTAGTCTTTAATGATAAGGAAGAGGCTGCTTATTATTTAAATGATTTAGAGCAACTTTTAAATGAAAAAGATGTACTTTTTTATCCAGGATCTTACAGAAGACCTTATCAAATTGAAGAAACTGATAATGCCAATGTATTATTACGGTCAGAGGTTTTAAATAGAATAAATTCACGTAAAAAACCTGCCATTATTGTTACGTATCCTGAAGCACTTTTTGAACAAGTTGTAACTAAGGCTGAACTTAACCGAAATACTTTAAAAGTAACTATTAATGATAAACTAGGATTAGATTTTGTAAATGAAGTTTTATTTGAATATCATTTTAACAGAGTAGATTTTGTTTCTGAACCAGGTGAATTTTCAGTAAGAGGTGGTATTATTGATGTGTTTTCATTTTCACACGATGAACCTTATAGGATAGAATTTTTTGGTGATGAAGTTGATAGCATCAGAACTTTTGATGTTGAAACACAACTGTCAACCGAAAAGCTAACTAAAATTAGTATTATGCCCAATGTTGAATTAAAAACATTGGTTGAAAAACGCGAAACTTTTATAAAATACATTGCTGATAAAACAGTTGTTTTTTCAAAAGATCTTGAGTTACTTTCCAATACGCTTGATAAACTTTTTGTGAAAGCTGAAGAAGCTTTCACAAAACTATCAACTGCAATAAACCACGCAAAACCAAATGAATTATTTTGCAATGGTGAATTAATAAAAAGACAATTACAAGATTTTACGTTTGTTGAAATTGGAAGTATTCATCACTCAGAATCTAAAGAAAAGATGCTGAATCAAGTTCAGCATGACATTGTGTCTTTTAATACAAAACCTCAGCCTTCATTTAACAAACAATTTGAATTGTTAATGAAGGATTTTCATAAAAATACTGAAAATGGATTCAAAAATTATTTGTTTTGTGATTCGCAAAAACAAGCCGATCGTTTTCACGATATTTTTAAGGATATTGATACTGAAATTGAATATAAAACGTTGGTTTTCCCATTATACCAAGGCTTTATTGATGTTGAAAATAAGATAGTTTGCTATACCGATCATCAAATTTTTGAGCGTTATCATAAATTCAGGCTAAAAAACGGGTACGCTAAAAAGCAATCCATCACTTTAAAAGAATTAACCAACCTTGAAGTTGGTGATTTTGTAACTCATATTGATCACGGTATTGGAAAATTTGGCGGACTTCAAAAAATTGATGTTGAAGGAAAAAAACAAGAAGCCATCAAATTAATTTATGGCGATCGCGATATTTTATACATCAGCATTCATTCGCTTCATAAAATTTCAAAATATACAGGTAAAGATGGAAAAGCGCCTAAATTGTACAAATTAGGTTCGGGTGCTTGGAAAAAATTAACGCAAAAAACCAAATCTCGTATAAAACATATTGCATTTAATTTAATTGAATTGTATGCAAAACGAAAAGTGCAAAAAGGTTTTCAATTCAATCCAGATAGTTATTTACAACACGAATTAGAAGCCAGTTTTTTATATGAAGACACGCCAGATCAATCTTCTTCAACCCAAGATGTAAAAAATGATATGGAAAAAGAACAACCAATGGACAGATTGGTTTGTGGAGATGTTGGTTTTGGGAAAACAGAAATTGCCATTAGAGCTGCTTTTAAAGCAGTAGATAATGGAAAACAAGTTGCTATTTTAGTACCTACTACAATTTTGGCGTATCAACATTTTAAAACATTTAGCGAGCGGTTGAAAGAATTTCCTGTAACAGTTGATTATTTAAACAGATTTAGAACAGCCAACCAACGAAAAGGGGTTTTAGAGGGATTAGCAAATGGCTCAGTTGATATTGTTATTGGAACCCATCAACTCACAAATTCAGTGATAAAATATAAAGATTTAGGGCTTTTAATTGTTGACGAAGAACAAAAATTTGGTGTAGCTGTTAAAGATAAATTAAAAACGTTGAAAGAAAACATTGATACATTAACGCTTACGGCAACTCCAATTCCAAGAACGTTGCAATTCTCATTAATGGCTGCACGTGATTTATCTATTATAAATACACCGCCACCAAATAGAGTTCCAATTGAAAGCAATGTTATTCGATATTCTGAAGAAGTAATTCGTGATGCTATTCGGTATGAAATTCAACGAGGTGGACAAATATTTTTTATTCATAATAGAATTGAAAATATTAAAGAAGTTGCCGGAATGTTACAGCGATTGGTTCCTGATGCTAAAATTGGTAT
>NZ_JBFFOE010000091.1:0-9575 GCF_041562875.1 Lutibacter sp.
AGCGCAGTCGAGACACTCAAAACTCAAAACTTCAAAAATTACATATTCCTTCTATATTGTCCACCAACTTCAAATAACGCGTCTGTAATTTGACCAATAGAACACACTTTACAAGCTTCCATTAATTGCTCAAAAATATTTTCATTGTTAATCGATTTTTGTTTTAACAATTCCACATGTTTTAAAACTGTTTCTTTGTTTCCTGTATTCAAATTTTCAACAACCGTAATTTGATATTGCTTTTCTTCTTCCGTAGCTCTAATAACTTCTTGAGGTAAAACGGTTGGAGAACCTTTGCTACTTAAAAAAGTATTAACGCCAATAATTGGAAATTCACCGTTATGTTTTAATGTTTCATAATACAAACTTTCTTCTTGTATTTTACTGCGTTGATACATGGTTTCCATAGCGCCAAGAACTCCACCTCGTTCAGTAATTCTATCAAATTCAACATAAATGGCTTCTTCAACCAAGTCAGTTAATTCTTCAATAATAAATGACCCCTGAATTGGATTTTCGTTTTGAGTTAAGCCTAATTCCTTATTAATAATTAGCTGAATTGCCATGGCTCTACGCACGCTTTCTTCAGTAGGTGTTGTAATTGCTTCATCGTATGCATTGGTGTGTAAACTGTTACAATTATCGTAAATAGCGTACAAAGCTTGCAATGTTGTACGAATATCATTAAAATCTATTTCTTGAGCATGCAAGCTTCTTCCTGAAGTTTGAATGTGATATTTTAACATTTGAGCTCTGGAATTTGCTCCATATTTATTTTTCATGGCTTTTGCCCAAATTTTACGAGCAACTCTACCAATTACAGCATATTCAGGATCTACACCATTTGAAAAGAAGAAGGATAAGTTTGGACCAAATTTATTAATGTCCATTCCTCTAGATAAATAGTATTCAACATAGGTAAATCCGTTTGCTAATGTAAACGCTAATTGTGAAATTGGATTGGCACCGGCTTCTGCAATATGATATCCAGAAATTGAAACCGAATAAAAGTTTCGTACATTATTAGAAATAAAATATTCTTGTACATCACCCATTAAACGCAACGCAAATTCAGTTGAAAAAATACACGTATTTTGAGCTTGATCTTCTTTTAAAATATCAGCTTGTACAGTTCCTCTAACTGTTGCAATAGTTTCAATTTTAATTTTTTGATACACTTCATTTGGTAAAACTTCATCACCAGTTACACCAAGAAGCATTAATCCTAAACCATTGTTTCCTTCAGGTAAATCACCTTGATATTTTGGTCTATCTACACCTTTTTTAGCGTAAATAGTTTTTATTTTTTCTTCAATTGCTGTTTCTAATCCATTCTCAATAATGTATTTTTCACATTCCTGATCAATGGCTGCATTCATAAAAAATGCCAACATCATTGGTGCAGGTCCGTTTATTGTCATTGAAACCGAGGTCATTGCATTGGTTAAATCGAAGCCGGAATACAATTTTTTAGCATCATCTAAACAACAAATAGAAACTCCTGCATTTCCAATTTTACCATAAATATCTGGGCGAATATCAGGGTCATTTCCATATAAAGTAACAGAATCAAAAGCAGTAGATAAACGTTTTGCAGGTAAGCCTAAACTTACATAATGAAAACGTCTGTTTGTGCGTTCTGGTCCACCTTCACCAGCAAACATTCTGGTAGGATCTTCACCTGTTCTTTTAAATGGAAAAAGACCTGAAGTATATGGGAATTCACCAGGTACATTTTCTTCTAAAGACCATAATAATAAATCGCCCCAAGCTTCATATTTTGGCAATGAAATTTTAGGGATTTGTAAATGGGAAAGAGATTCGCTATGCGTTTTTATGCAAATTTCTTTATCACGTACTTTATAAGAATAAATTTCATTTTTGTAGGATTGTTTTTTTGTTTCCCAGTTTAAAATTAGGTTCCAATTGTGTGGATTTAAATCCATTTTAACTCTTGAAAATTCTTTAAAAAGAAGTGTAATTAACTCTTTTGATTCGTTATTTTGAGCTTGTTTCAGAATCTCATCTTCATTTAAGCCAATTTGAGAAAGAAAAGATCCTTCTACTGAGCTCAGTTTTATACCAGAAACAACTTCAATTGTTTTATAAATTCCATATAATTTCTGAGCAATATCTTTTTGCTCTAAACTAGTTTTACTGTAAAGGCGGTTGTTTTCTGTGATTTCTGATAAATAACGAGTTCTGTTTGGTGGAATTATAAATTGTTTTTCACTCATTCCATCAGAAACTTCAAAAGTACTATTGAAATTTGTTCCTGTTTTTTCATCGAGTTTATTCATTAAAACACGATACAATTCATTGGTGCCGGGGTCGTTAAATTGCGATGCAATGGTACCATAAACGGGCATTGAATCAACATTTGAATCCCACAAATTATGATTGCGTTGGTATTGTTTTTTAACATCACGCAAAGCATCTAATGCGCCACGTTTATCAAATTTATTTAGTGCAATTACATCGGCAAAATCAATCATGTCAATTTTTTCCAATTGTGTTGCAGCTCCGTATTCTGGAGTCATTACATATAAAGAAACATCTGAGTGGTCTATAATTTCGGTGTCGCTTTGTCCAATTCCTGAAGTTTCTAATATGACTAAATCATACCCCGCAACTTTTAAAATAGCAACGGCATCACTTACGTGTTTTGATAATGCTAAATTGGATTGTCGTGTTGCTAATGAACGCATATAAACACGTTTATTCTTAATAGAATTCATTCTAATTCTATCTCCAAGAAGTGCTCCGCCTGTTTTCTTTTTTGAAGGATCAACAGATATAATAGCAATTGTTTTTTTAGGAAAATCAACTAAATATCTTCTCACTAATTCATCAACAGTTGATGATTTTCCAGAACCTCCAGTTCCCGTAATTCCTAAAACAGGAATAGCGGATTTTTTTGATTGTTTCCTAATTTTAGAAATAAACTCAACATGTTTTTCAGAAAAATTTTCGGCTGCCGAAATTGCTTTCGCTAATTGTAAAGAATTTTTTTTAGATAAGTCAGAAACATTGAAGTCTATAATTTCACCAGTAGGAAAATCACTTGTTTCAATCATATCGTTTATCATTCCTTGCAATCCCATTCGTCTTCCATCATCAGGAGTGTAAATTCGTGTAACTCCATAATTCATTAAATCTTTAATTTCTTCTGGAAGAATTACGCCGCCACCTCCACCATAAATTTTAATATGAGAAGCTCCTTTTTCACGCAATAAATCCACAACATACTTAAAATACTCATTATGACCGCCTTGGTAAGAAGTTAGTGCAATAGCATTTGCATCTTCCTGTATAGCACAATCCACAACTTCTTCAACACTTCTATCATGGCCTAAATGAATAACTTCAACACCTGTAGCTTGAATAATTCTTCTCATAATGTTTATTGCAGCATCATGCCCATCAAAAAGAGTAGCAGCTGTTACAATTCTTACTTTATTTACTGGCTTATAGGGTGTTTTATTTTCCATTTTGTAAAATTATCTTGAATATGGATTGCAATTTATGAATTTTTTAAAATTATTAACGAATTATTATTAATTAACTAACTTTTTGAGGTTTGGTAATGCAAGCGCTTTTTTTATATAATTTTGGCTCTTAATTTTTTTAGAATAAAATAAGTTAAATAAATTTTTTTTCAATTGAAAAAGATTAAACCAATTTAATTTTATCATTAAAAATGCAATAACAATGAACAAATGAAACGTATAACATTATTAATAAATTGTAATGACCGGAAAGGAATTATAGCTTCAATAACAAGCTATATTCAACAGCAAAATGGTAATATTGTTTATATAGACCAACATGTTGATAGAGAAGAGGAACTATTTTTTATGCGTTTAGAATGTGAATTTTCTAAAGAAATTTTTTTGATTGAAGATTTTAGAAAAGATTTTTCTGAGACTATTGCTGAAAATTTTGAGATGAATTGGCATTTGTATAATTCAGATTTAAAACCGAAAATGGCATTGTTTGTTTCAAAATACGAACACTGTTTATATGATATTTTAAGTAGATACAGCTCAGGAGAATTAGAAGTTGAGATTCCTTTAATTATTAGCAATCACCCTGATTTAGAACATATTGCTAAAAGTTTTAACTTGCCTTATTATTATATAAAAGTTACAAAAGATAACAAGGTTGAAGCTGAAGATTTACAGTTGAAATTATTAAAAGAGTATCAAATAGATTTTATAGTATTGGCGCGTTATATGCAAATAGTATCGAGTCGATTAATTGAAGAGTATCCAAATCATATTATTAATATTCATCATTCATTTTTACCTGCTTTTCCGGGTGCAAAACCCTATCATTCAGCATTTAAACGAGGTGTTAAAATTATTGGAGCTACAAGTCATTATGTAACAGAAGATTTAGATGAAGGTCCAATTATTGAACAAGATATTACACGTGTAACTCACACGAATACAATAAAAGATTTTATTTTAAAAGGTAAAGATTTAGAGAAAATAGTATTGTCTAGAGCCATTAAATTACATACGAAACGTAAAGTTATGGTGTATAAAAATAAAACGGTTGTGTTTATTTAAAATAACTTAAAAAAATATAATTTTTTCGATGGTTTAAATAACTTAAATTAGTTTCGTTTTCAGAAGCTTCTTTTTCAAAACTTATATTTTTATAAGCTTTATAATGATTTTTAAATTGTAATAATCTAATAAGGTACTCAGTTGGGTACCAGATAAAAAAGACCAACCATAGTAGTTCTACTTGTTGTTTTAAGTGTATTTTTTCATGATTGAGTAATGTTTTATTTGATTTTAAATGTTTATCTCGTAAAAAGATAAAAGGGTAAATTGTTAATCCAATGTAATTTCTTGGAATTATATGTTTAAAAATTAGTATCATAACAATCTTACATTTCTCAAAAATCAAACCAATTTACGTTATATTTGTAACTCATAAAAATAACTTAAAAATATCTTGGATATTTTTCACTTCAAATATAAAAAATGTATTGCCTTAACTCATTTTAGAGTTGCAATTCGTTATCCGTAGTTTTTAATTTTTAAATGTTAAAAATTAAAATTTGAACTCAATTAAAAGTATTATGACATTTCAAGATCAAATAAAACAAGGAATTCCAAATGAATTACCTTCAATTAAAGTATATAATAGAGCTGTAAATCATGCTCCAAAACGTAAAGATATTTTATCAAAAGCAGAAAAAGAATTAGCTATAAGAAATGCTTTACGCTATTTTGACAAGAAACATCATGCGGTTTTATCTAAAGAATTTGCTGAAGAGCTAAAAGAGTATGGTAGAATTTATATGTATCGTTTTCGCCCAGATTATAAAATGTATGCACGTCCAATAAACGAGTTTCCAGGAAAATGTGAGCAGGCAAAAGCTATTATGCACATGATTCAAAATAATTTAGATGATGCTGTAGCGCAACACCCGCATGAATTAATTACTTATGGCGGTAATGGTGCAGTATTTCAAAATTGGGCTCAGTATTTATTGGCCATGCAGTACCTCTCTGAATTGGAAGAAGACCAAACATTAGTAATGTATTCAGGACATTCAATGGGTATGTTCCCTTCGCATAGAAACGCGCCAAGAGTTGTGGTTACTAATGGAATGATGATTCCTAATTATAGCAAACAAGACGATTGGGAAAAATTTAATGCTTTGGGTGTAACTCAATACGGGCAAATGACTGCGGGTAGTTTTATGTATATTGGTCCGCAAGGAATTGTTCATGGAACTACTATTACAGTTTTAAATGCTGGAAGAAAAATTGCAAAAAACGGAGAGGATTTAGCTGGAAAATTATTTTTAACTTCAGGTTTAGGAGGTATGAGTGGAGCACAGCCAAAAGCTGGAAATATAGCAGGTTGTATTACTGTTTGCGCTGAAGTAAACCCGAAAATAACTGAAATTCGTTTGTCACAAGGTTGGATTGATGAAAAGATTACAGATTTAAATTCACTGGTTTCAAGAGTTCAAAAAGCAAAAGAAAATGAAGAAGTTGTATCTATTGCTTATTTAGGAAATATAGTGGAGGTTTGGGAAAAGTTTGCTGAAGAAAATTTATATGTAGATTTGGGTTCAGACCAAACATCTTTGCATAATCCTTGGGCGGGCGGTTATTATCCAGTTGGGATTTCTTTTGAAGATGCTAATGAGATGATGGCAAATAATCCTGAGTTATTTAAAGAAAAAGTGCAAGAAAGTTTACGAAGACAAACAATTGCCATTAATAAACATACTGCAAAAGGAACCTATTTTTTCGATTATGGAAATGCATTTTTATTAGAAGCAAGTAGAGCAGGAGCTGATATTATGGCTGAAAATGGAATTGATTTTAGATATCCTTCCTATGTGCAAGACATTATGGGACCTATGTGTTTTGATTATGGATTTGGCCCTTTTAGATGGGTGTGTACAAGTGCTGATCCAACTGATTTAGAAAAAACAGATACTATTGCTTGTGAAGTTTTAGAAGAATTAATGAAAAATTCTCCAATTGAAATTCAGCAACAAATGGCTGATAATATTCAATGGATTAAAGGAGCTCAAGAAAATAAATTAGTGGTTGGCTCACAAGCACGTATTTTATATGCTGATGCTGAAGGAAGAATGAAAATTGCTGAAGCATTTAACAATGCAGTGAAAACTAATTTAATTTCAGCACCAATTGTATTAGGAAGAGATCATCACGATGTTTCTGGCACAGATTCACCTTACAGAGAAACTTCAAATATTTATGATGGCTCACAATTTACAGCTGATATGGCAATTCAAAACGTGATTGGTGATAGTTTTAGAGGAGCAACATGGGTTTCTATTCATAATGGAGGTGGAGTAGGTTGGGGAGAAGTTATAAATGGCGGTTTTGGTATGGTTCTTGATGGTAGTATTGAAGCGGAAAAGCGCTTAAAAAGCATGCTTTTTTGGGATGTAAATAATGGAATTGCCCGAAGAAATTGGGCACGTAATGAAGGAGCAACTTTTGCTATTAAAAGAGCAATGGAAGTGGAGCCAAAATTAAAAGTTACGTTACCAAATTTGGTGGATGATTCATTGTTACAAGATTTATTTTAAAACTTAAAAATACACAAAATGAAAGCTATCAAATTTCTTCCGTTAGTCCTGCTTTTTTTAGTAGCATCTTGTAGTTCGGTTAGAGTTACAACTGATTATGATACTTCTGTAGATTTTACTAAGTACAAAACCTTTGCTTTTTATAAGAAAGGTATTGATAAAGTTGAAATTTCTGATTTAGATAAGAAAAGAATATTAAAGGCTGTAGAAAGTGAATTATTAGCTAAAGGTTTTACAAAATCTGAGAACCCAGATGTATTAGTAAATATTTTTACCAAGTCGCGTCAAAAAGTAGATGTATATAACAATAATATGTATTATGGTTGGCATCCATGGTATTATGGGCCAAACTTTGGGACACATATTTCTCAATATACAGAAGGAACTTTATTTATAGATTTAATTGATGCCAACAAAAAAGAACTTGCTTGGCAAGGTATTGGAAGTGGAGCGTTAAATACCACTGGAAATATTTCAAAAAAAGAAGAACGAATTAATGAGTTTGTTGCTGAAATTATGGCTAAATATCCTCCAGGAATTGAATAATAAAAAATTAAATATCCTAAAAACACTCTGAATTTTCAGAGTGTTTTTTATTTTTGCGCTATGGACTTTAAAAAACCAATTCCCTTAGAAGAAGGAGATTATTATACTAATGAGCAAGGCTATCGAGTTTTTACAGAGCAATATCATTTAAAAAGAGGATATTGTTGTAAAAGTGGATGTAAGCATTGCCCATATGGTTATGATAAAACTACAGATAATTTTAAAAAGTAAATTTCATTATATTAGCAAAATATAAAACTTTTAATATGTTAAAAAGAATACTTTTAGTCGCTGTTATTTTTCAAATTTCAGCATGTTCAGAATTGCAACAAGTAATAAATCAGTTACCAAACGGAGGAATTACAAATGATCAAATTGCGGGTGGTTTAAAAGAAGCTTTAAACAGTGGAATTACAAATCAGGTTACTAAACTTGCCGTGGAAGATGGTTTTTATAAAAATGAATTGACAAAAATATTACTTCCAGAGGAATTACAAAAAGTGGACAATACGCTTCGAAAAATTGGTTTATCTAAATTAGCTGATGAAGGTTTAAAAGTATTAAATAGAGCTGCTGAAGATGCAGTAAGTGAAGCAATCCCAATTTTTGTAGATGCAATTAAGGGAATGACTTTTACCGATGCTAAAAATATTTTATTTGGTGATAAAAATGCTGCTACAACATTTTTACAAACTGCAACATCTGAAGCATTATATCAGGAATTTAATCCTATTATAAATAATTCATTTAAAAAAGTTGGGGCAGATATAATTTGGAAAGATTTAATCACAAAATATAACAATTTACCTTTAACAAATGATGTAAACCCAGATTTAACAGATTATGTTACAGGTGAAGCTTTAAAAGGCGTTTTTACAATGGTTGAAGTTGAAGAAAAAGAAATTAGAGCAAATGTAGCAAAGCGTTCAACAGATTTGTTGAAGCGCGTTTTTGCACTTCAGGATTAAAGTGTATAAAAATTTTGAATACTATTTATGCTTAGTTTGTGAAAGAATAATAGAGGAAGATTGTATTGAGAATAGTGCGTTAATTTGAGAAAATATTTTAAATAATTTATATTTTTAAATAATTTAATTTTAAAAATAATCATATTTTCAGCTATTTAGTTAATTATTATTCATTAAAAATAAGATTTTATCGTTTTATTCATAATCAGCCTTTATTTTTGTAAAAAAAGGTTGCTTTTTTAAAATTAATGTATAAATTTGTCCTCTAATTACCAATTATGAACATAAGAAACACTTGGAATAGCTTTTATTTTTACTTTTATTTTAGCAATAAAAGAGAGGCTTAGTATGTGTTTATAAAAAATAAATAAATGATAAAGTCTCGAATTTAATTCGGGATTTTTTTTTGATAAAAAATTAAGAATGAAAGTTGCAATACAAGGAATAAAAGGTTCTTTTCACCACATAGTAGCTGAACAATATTTTGGTAAAAATATAGATTTATTAGAATGTCTATCATTTAGTGAAATGCCGGCGTTATTACATAATAAAACAGCTGAGGTTTTAATTATGGCTATTGAAAACTCTATAGCCGGAGCTATTTTACCAAATTATGCACTTATTGATGAAAATCAATTAACAATTTGTGGTGAACATCATTTAGAAATTCATCATAATTTAATGGGATTAAAAGGACAAAGTATAGAAGATATTAAAGAGGTATATTCACATCCAATGGCTTTATTACAATGTCATAAGTTTTTTAAACAGTACCCACATATTAAATTAATTGAAGATAAAGATACTGCTGTAGTTGCAAAAAGAATTCAAGATCAAAAGTTGGAAGGTGTTGGTGCAATTGCAAGTAAATTAGCTGCTAAAATATATAATTTAGAAATTTTAGCGGCTGAAATTCAAGAAATAAAAGAGAATGCTACTCGGTTTTTTATACTCACAAATTCTGA
>NZ_JBFFOE010000092.1:0-9464 GCF_041562875.1 Lutibacter sp.
CCAACTGCAAATTTATACATTAAAGAATCCTATAAATTGCTTCCAAAAACAGGTGCGTATGTTGTAAAAGCTGAAATTGAAAATAAAACAGTTTTTGGGATGATGAATATTGGTTTTCGCCCAACAGTAAATGGAATAAACCAAACTATTGAAATACATTTCTTCAATTTTAATAAAGATTTGTATGGTAAAATTATTCAAGTTGATGTTTTAAGTTATTTACGCGATGAGCAAAAATTTGAATCGGTAGAATTACTTAAAAAGCAACTTCAAAAAGACAAAGAAAAATCGTTAGAAATTATAAATGGTTTCGTTTTTGATTCTTAATTTTTGTAAATTTAACTCATGAAAAATATTATCCCATTCGTTTTTATTTTATTTGCTTCATGCAGACCGTGTCAAAATTTAAATTTCACATTGAATGAAACTGTTTTTACAAAAACTGTAAATTGTCCAGATAATGGAGAATGTTCTATTGAATTAATTCCAAATAAATCATTAGAATTTAAAATTGATGAATTTGGGATTTCATATCCAATAATTACCGATGGCGAAAAAACAATTTTAAAATATACATACACTAGAAAGCCTGCTCTAAATACGCAAGACAGCAATTATACTGAAATTGTGTATGCTGAATTAGATAAAACAATTACTGAAATTTCGTTGACAAGTAAAGAACTTCAAACTGTAAAATTATATTTTGGACGTTTGTGCTATTGCAAAGGAGAAACAGGTTATTATTCTATTAAGAATGGGAGTTTCAAAATTGAAAAATCAAGTAAAAACACTGTGAAAATTGATATTGAATTTAACATAAAAGAAGTGCCTCAAATTATTTCGAAAATAAGCGAAACCATTTCTTTAAAATCAAATGAAACTAATTAGCTTATTTTCACTTCAATTTCTTAAATTTGCCTTTCAATTTAAAGGAAAATAGCAATGTTACAGGTAGCGTTTATTAGAGAAAACAAAGAAATTGTTCTAAATGGTTTAGCAAAAAGAAATTTAAAAAACGCAGAGGAATTAGTTGCTAAAACTATCTCGGCTGATGAAGATAGAAGAGCAATTCAAACAGAATTGGATGCTATTTTAGCTGAATTGAACAAATTAGCAAAAGATATTGGACAGTTATTCAAATCTGGCGAAACTCAAAAAGCTGATATTTTAAAGAAAAAAACAGTTCAATTAAAAGATAAATCGAAAGACTTAACGGAAGCTCTTCAAAATAAAGCAACCGAATTACAAGAATTGCTATACTCAATTCCTAATATTCCAAACGAAATTGTTCCAGGAGGAACTTCAGAAGAAGATAATCAAAACATTTTTCAAGAAGGTGAAATACCAACACTACACGAAGGTGCTTTACCACATTGGGAATTAGCGAAGAAATACGATATTATAGATTTTGAGCTTGGAAATAAAATAGCAGGTGCTGGTTTTCCTGTTTACAAAGGAAAAGGAGCTAAATTACAACGTGCATTAATTAATTACTTTTTAGATAAAAATACAGCGGCTGGTTATGATGAAGTTCAGGTACCTCTTTTGGTAAATGAAGCTTCTGGTTTTGGAACTGGGCAATTGCCAGATAAAGAAGGGCAGATGTATCATGACGCACAGGATAATTTATATTTAATTCCTACTGCTGAAGTTCCTGTAACCAATATTTTTAGAGATGTTATTTTAAAAGAAGATGAATTTCCAATTTGTAAAACTGCTTATACACCTTGTTTTAGACGTGAAGCAGGTTCTTACGGAGCACACGTTCGTGGATTAAACAGATTGCATCAATTTGATAAAGTAGAAATTGTTAGAATTGAACATCCAGCAAAATCTTACGAAGCATTAGATAGTATGGTAAATCACGTAAAAGAAATTTTACAAGAGTTAAAATTACCTTATAGGATATTACGTTTATGCGGTGGTGATATCGGATTTACTTCGGCTTTAACATACGATTTTGAAGTGTTTTCAACAGCACAAGATCGTTGGTTAGAAGTTAGTTCCGTTTCAAATTTTGAAACATTTCAAGCAAACCGATTAAAACTTCGTTTTAAAAACAGCGAAGGCAAAAGTGAATTAGCACACACCTTAAATGGTAGTTCTTTAGCTTTACCACGTGTTTTGGCTAGTTTATTAGAAAATTACCAAACACCTGAAGGAATTAAAATTCCAGAAGCATTAGTGCCTTATTGTGGTTTTGAAATTATTAATTAGCGCTAACTGTTATCATTTTTTTGTAACGATTCATTTCAACTAAGGCATCAAAATAGTTATTTATTTGTCCTTTTTGCATGAATTGTAATGCTTTGTTTTTTGCAGTTTCGTATTGTTTGATTAGTTCTTTCATTTTTGTAAAATTTAGTTGTTCATTTTAATATAGACAACATCTGTGCCAAAATGTTACACAGGCTACTACACAATACTTTTGTTTTATAAAAACATTAACACTTGTTTGGTTATCTTTGATTGAATAAAAAATAATAAATGAGAAACATTCTATTCATATTTTTATGCTATTTTTCTTTGCAAATCTACGCTCAGGAACCACAATTAGCATCTCAATATTTTAGTAATGGCGACTATGAAAAAGCAGCATCAATCTATAAAGTTTTATATGAGAAGCATTCTTATAATACAAGTTACCTCAATTACTTAATTGATTGTTATCATCAATTAGAAAATTTCGATGAAATAACTGCTGTTGTAAACAAACAATTAAAAAGTAATCCAAATCAGGAATATTTATATGTTGAATTAGGGTATAGTTATCAGTTACAACATTTACAAGAAAAAGCAAATTTGTATTATGAAAAAGCGATTGCAGGAATAGAAAATTCACCAAATTCAGGTTATTTGGTAGGGAAAACTTTTCAAGACAATCACCTATTAGATTATGCATTGCTTGCCTATAAGAAGGCCATGGAATTAAATTCATCTGTAAATTACAGTTTTCAAATAGCATTTATTTATGGTGAGAAAGGAGAAATTGAAAATATGTTTAATACCTATTTAGATTTGGTTTCAAGTAGTGAAAATTATGTGTCTCCCGTAAAAAATTATATAGGTCAATTTATTTCTGAAGACTCAGAAAATGAGCATAATGTTTCTTTAAAACGCTTATTACTAAAACGCTTACAAAGCAATCCTCAAAATAGTTGGAATGAATTATTGAGTTGGCTTTTTATGCAACAAAAAGAATACAATAAAGCGCTTGTACAAGAAAAAGCATTACACAAAAGAAATTTAAGTGATTTAAACAATATTATTGAAGTTGGTAAAATCGCTTTTGAAGACAAAGCTTATGAAGTTTCAAAAAGTTGTTTTCATTATGTTTTAGAAAATAGTCCTAATTTAGAAACAGAATTAATTTCAAAATTATATTTGTTAGAAATTGATATGAAGATGAATGCTTCCATTGCTATCATTGAAACTCAATTTCAAGCGCTTTTCAATCAATATGGAAAGAATAACAATACTATAAACATACAAGCAATTTATGCTGAATTTTTAGCCTTTAAAGCAAATGAACCAGAAAAAGCTATTTCAGTTTTAAAAGAAGCCTTAAAATTACCCATTAACCAATTTCAGAAAGGGCATTTAAAAACTAAATTAGCTGATATTTTAGTGTTTAACAACAAATTTAGCAGTGCTTTAATTTATTACACTCAAGTTCAAAACGACTTAAAAAATCATACAATTGGTCAAACAGCACGTTTTAAAATTGCACAAACTTCCTATTTTAAAGGTGATTTTGATTGGGCGCAATCTCAATTAAAAGTGCTTAAAAATTCCACCTCCCAACTCATTGCAAATGATGCATTGGATTTAAATTTATTAATAACAGATAATGTTGTAAAGGATAGTTTAAAAATTGCGTTAAAAACCTATGCTATTGCTGATTTATTGTCTTTTCAAAATAAAAACCAGCAAGCAATAGACACGTTACAAATAGTTTTAAACAACTATAAAGGTCATCCTATAGAAGATGAAGCTTTATTTAAGCAGGCACAATTGTTTGAAATAATAAATCAGTTTGAAAACGCTGAAAATAATTACTTGCAAATTATTAGTATAAATAAAGATGATATCTTAGCAGACGATGCACATTATTATTTAGCAGAATTGTATTTAAATAAGTTAAATAATACAGAAAATGCGAAAGAGTACTATCAAAAAATTATCTTTGAATATCCGTCTAGTATTTATTTAGTGGATGCTCGTAAAAAATTCAGAAAACTAAGAGGTGACGAAATAAATTAACACAATTAATAAACCTGAAATTTTAAATTATTTAATCTTTTAATAAAATTATGTATATCTATAACGTAACTACTAATATTGATGAAGCTGTTCAAGCAGAATGGCTGCAATGGATGAAAGTAAAACATATTCCTGATATGCTGGCAACAGGAAAATTTAACAATGCAAAAATGAGCCAAGTTATGATTGAAGAAGAAATGGGTGGAGCCACATATTCTGTACAATACACAACAGATAGTATAGAAACTTTACAAGAATATTATAAAGAAGATGCTCCTAGATTACGTGATGAAAGTATGCGCCTTTTTAGTGGTAAATTTGTAGCTTTTAGAACCGAATTAAAAGTAATAAGTGAACAATTTAGCATGAGTTTTAAAAACTAATTTATGAGCGTAAGAGCAAAAAAACACCTTGGACAGCATTTTTTAACTGATGAACTTATTGCACAACAAATTGCGGATAGTTTAACCGGAAATGGCTATGAAAATGCATTAGAAATTGGTCCGGGAATGGGTGTTTTAACTAAATACTTACTCAAAAAAAAATACACAACTCACGTTATTGAAATTGATACAGAATCTGTTGAATATTTACAAGCTCATTATTTAAATTTAGCAAATAGAATTATTTCAAAAGATTTTTTAAAAATTGATTTATCCGAATATTTTGGAGAAGAACAAGTTGCAATTATTGGAAATTTTCCTTATAATATCTCTACACAAATTTTATTTAAAACGTTAGAAAACAGACATCAAATTCCAGAATTTTCAGGAATGTTTCAAAAAGAAGTTGCAAAAAGAATTGCAGAAAAAGAAGGCAGTAAAGTGTACGGAATTATATCGGTTCTTACACAAGCTTTTTATAATGTTGAATACTTATTTACAGTTCCACCAACGGTTTTTAATCCGCCTCCAAAAGTAGATTCTGGCGTTATTAGATTAACCAGAAAAGAAAATCACACCTTACCTGTTGATGAAAAATTATTTTTTAGAGTTGTAAAAACTGCTTTTCAACAACGCAGAAAAACACTTCGAAATAGTTTAAAAACATTCAATTTATCAGATAGTTTAAGAGAAGATACTATCTTTGCCAAACGTCCAGAACAACTTTCTGTTCAAGAATTTATTAGTCTTACTTCTAAAATAGAAAAGGATGCAATTTGAAATTACAGAACAATACATTGAAGAACTTCAACAATTAATTGCTGAACAAAAAAATGATGCTCTTTTAAATTTATTGAAAGACGTGCATTATGCTGATATTGCTGAAATTATTGAAGATATAGAAATTGAAGAAGCTATTTATTTAATTAAATTATTAGAGAGTGAAGTCACTTCAGAGGTAATTACAGAATTGGATGAAGATACTCGTGAAAAAGTTTTAAGAGGACTTTCATCAAAAGAAATTGCGGAGGAAATCTCTGAATTAGATACTGATGATGCTGCAGATATTATTTCTGAACTTACCAATGAACAACAAGAAGAGGTAATTTCACATATTGAAGATTTAGAGCACGCAAAAGATATTGTTGATCTTTTACGTTATCATGAAGATACTGCTGGTGGATTAATGGCGAAAGAGTTGGTGAAAGTTAATGAAAACTGGAATGTACTTACCTGTGTTAAAGAAATGCGTGCACAAGCTGAAGAGGTTTCACGTGTTCATTCAATTTATGTAGTTGATGATAATGATATTTTAAAAGGCAGATTGTCTTTAAAAGATTTACTAACCACCTCAACAAGATCACCAATTAAAGATATTTTTATAAAAAATGTTGATTCTGTAAATGTGAATGCTGAAGCTGAAGATGTAGCTAGAATTATGCAAAAATATGACTTGGAAGCTATTCCCGTGGTTGATGAAATTGGTCGATTAGTAGGTAGAATTACTATTGATGATATTGTTGACGTTATTAAAGATGAAGCTGAAAAAGATTACCAAATGGCAGCTGGTATTTCTCAAGATGTTGAAGCAGATGATACCATCTGGGAATTAACAAAAGCGCGTCTACCTTGGTTAGTTTTAGCACTTTTTGGTGGGTTTGTTAGTGTTTCTATTTTAGGAGGATTTTCAACTGCTATGGTGAAATACAAAGAATTGTTCTTTTTTACGCCATTAATTGCAGCAATGGCGGGGAATGTAGGTGTGCAATCTTCAGCTATAATTCTTCAGGGATTGGCAAATGATAGTTTAAGAGGTTCTTTGTGGAGTAGGCTTATAAAAGAAGTTGCACTAAGTTTATTAAATGGGTTAGTTCTTGCTGCTTTGTTAATGTCGGCTGGAATGTATTTTTTAGGCTTTGAATTAAAAGTTGGACTTACGGTAGCCATTTCTTTAGTTTCTGTAATTATAATTGCATCCATTATTGGAACTTTCGTCCCAATAATTTTAGACAAAAGAGGTATTGACCCTGCTTTAGCAACAGGACCATTTATCACTACCAGTAATGATATCTTTGGAATTTTAATTTATTTTTGGATCGCAAAATTAATTTTAGGATTTTAGTTTTTTTGATATTTCGTATCAAGTATTGGAAACTTATTATCACAATTCTCATTCCTGTGAAGGCAGGAATCTATAACTCACTTGTTAAAAAATAAATCAACAAATTATTGATAAACAGGATATTATATTCATTTCTTGCAATTATAAAATTTTGGTATTATTCAATTTACTATTTATGGATTCCTGCCTTTGCAGGACTGACAGAGAAATTTTAGTTTTTCAATAAATTATATTAAAAGATTAACTTCAAACTTTTATAATTGTGAATTTTTGCTTCTTAATACTAGATACTAATATCTAAACTTTTTAAACAAATCCCATAAAACTACACCAACACTTACCGAAATATTTAATGAATGTTTGGTTCCAAACTGTGGAATTTCAATACAATAATTGGAAGCAGAAACTACTTTTTGTTGCACACCTTTAACTTCATTCCCAAAAATAACTGCATATTTTTGATTCGCTTCAATGTTAAAATCTTGTAACATAGTGCTGTTTTCAGCTTGTTCAATAGCAAGGATTTTCACCTTTTCAATTTTTAACTTTTCAACTAATTGAAGTGTATCTTCAATATATTCCCATTCAACAGATTCTGTTGCCCCCAATGCAGTTTTATGAATGTCTTTATGAGGGGGTTTTGCGGTAATACCACAGAGATAAATTTTTTCAATTAAAAAGGCATCACTTGTTCTAAAAACAGATCCAATATTGTTTAAACTTCTAATATTATCCAGCACAACAATCAATGGAATTTTATCAGTTTGTTTAAATTCCTCAACATTTAATCTTTCTAATTCGCTGTTTTTAAGTTTTCTCATTTATTTACAGTAGTATGTTGCAAATATACTTTAAAACTTTACTAAATGCATTTTTTGTAGTGTTTTAGGTGAGCATAAAAATAAAACGACTAAGAATAAATTAGCTTTAAAAAATAAATTTTGTTTGAAATAATTTTATAATTTATTAAGCTTTTTTGTTTCATACACTTCTGAAATTGTTGGTGAATTTTCAGCCTTCTTTATAAGAATTAGTTCATCATCAACAGCTACATTTCCTGTTTGAAGCACTTTAAAATAAATACCACACTTTGTTGAATTCCAAAATTGCTTTAAAATTTTTTGCGTTCCAAAAACAAGTCCCAATTTCATACAAGGTTCTCTAGGTTTTGTAACCTCAATAATAGTTTCACCCAACTTATATTGATTTCCAACCTGAATTTTAGTTTCTTCTAAATTTGAAATAGTTAAATTTTCACCAAAAATTCCAAAGTGCCAATCTAAATTTGGATATAATTCTTTCCAATAAGAATAGTGAGTTTCAGAATACGCATATACAGCTTGGTCAATTCCTCCGTGATATTTTCTATCTATTACGGCGTCGTTTTCAACATCTTCTTTACCTAAAAAAATAGGTAAATCCATAGGTTTTTTAAAAATACCTGTTTCAATAATTCTTCCTTTGTAGTTGATGGTTTTTTTTTCTCCAACATTAACTGAAACTAGTTTCATTATTTTTTAAATTTTGAAAGTTCATTGGCTATTTTACGATTATCAGATAAACGAGGTACTTTATTTTGCCCTCCTAACTTCCCAATTGATTTCATATAATTATTAAAACCACCTTTTTCAATGCTAGTTATTTTTAAAGGTTGTAGTATTTTTCCAACAATTAAATCGAGATAATACATGTTTTGCTGTTGCATTGAAACATCAATTTTAGCTGCAAAATCTTGTAAATCTTCTGGTTCGTTTTCAAACTCAATAAACCACTCGTGATAAGGTAAACCGCTTTGCGGAGTAATTTGAGGCGCTACAGTAAACTCTGTAATTCCTATAGTTGTATTGGTTGTATTTTCATGAATTGCTTGCTCTACTTCTTTACCAATTACGTGTTCACCAAATGCCGAAATAAAATGTTTAATGCGCCCAGTAACTATAATTCTAGGTGGATTTACTGAAAGAAATTCAACCGTATCACCAATATTATAACCCCAAAGTCCTGCATTTGTATTTAATATAAGTACGTAATTAACGCCAATTTTTACATCGGCTAAAGAAAGTCTTGTTGGGTTTTCCTCAAAAAATTCTTCGGAAGGAATGAATTCATAAAACATTCCATTATCTACCAACAACATCATTCCTTTTTCTTTTTGACAATCTTGGTATGCTATAAAGCCTTCAGAAGCTGGATATAATTCTATGGTATCTACTTTTCTTCCAATTAAATCTTCAAACTTATTTCTATAGGGTTCAAAATTTACACCACCATAAACGAATAAATTAAAATTTGGAAAAACTTCACCAACTTTTTTCCCCGTTCTTTCTATTATTTTTTCAAAATACATTTGTACCCAAGACGGAATTCCACTAATGAGTGTCATATTCTCGTTGATAGTTTCATTAACAATTGCGTCAATTTTAGTTTCCCAATCTTCAATACAATTGGTTTCCCAACTTGGTAATCTGTTTTTTGTTAAATATTGAGGAATATAATGTGCAGCAATTCCTGAGAGACGACCTGTTTTTACACCATTTTTATCATCTAATTCAGGACTTCCTTGTAAAAAAATCATTTTGCCATCCACAAAATCAGTCTTTTTAGTTTCAGCAATATATAGCAATAAAGAATTTCGCGCCGCACTAATATGCATTGGCATAGATTCTTTGGTTAACGGAATGTATTTTGCTCCTGAA
>NZ_JBFFOE010000093.1:0-9406 GCF_041562875.1 Lutibacter sp.
CCTAATTCTTTGTTATAGTTTCCTAAAACACCAAATTCAGCATTGGTCATTACCACTAAATCTTTTGTTAAAGCAGTATACCATTTTCCTTTAAAACTTAATTTGTAATACTCTAACCATTTATATTTTTCACCTAATTCTAAGCTAGAATAGTCTTTATTATTTAAAAGAGAATAAGGAATTGTTAGTTTTGCTCCAACACTAAATTCAGAACCTTGTTTTGGAAAGACAGGATTAGGCCCTGATGAGTTTCTACCTAATGATATATTATATGATAAATTATTTAAGTTACCATTGGTTAAATATAAACCAGCAATACTCATTCCATATTCTTTTAAATCATACAATTGGTAACTAACGCTTTGTGATAGCGTAAAATAATTATCTGGCCATTGCAAACGTTTTCCTAAGCCTACTGTTGCACCTATAATGTTTAAACGTTGATCTTTATCAACTTTATTGGTGGTATAATCGTATCTAAATTGTTTTGAATTGTAAACAGAAAACGATAGTGATTGTGGTTTTTTACCACCTAACCAAGGTTCAGTAAATGAAAAACTTGAGGTTGTATAATATCTACTCTTTTGTAATCTTAAAGAAAGTGTTTGTCCGTCTCCCATTGGTAATGGACGGTAGGCTTTTTTATTAAAAATATTTCGAACAGAAAAATTGTTAAATGATAAACCTAAAGTTCCAATAAACGAACCGCCACCATAACCACCTTGCAATTCAATTTGGCTTGAACCTTTTTCTGCAACGGTATAATCTATATCAACAGTTTTATCTTGATAGTTTGGATTGATATCTGGTGTAATTGCTTCAGCATCAAAAAATCCTAATTGTCCAATTTCTCTGATGGTTCTAATAATATCACTTTTACTATATAAATAACCTGGTTTTGTTCTAATTTCTCTAAAAATTACGTGGTCATTTGTTTTATCATTTCCGTTAACAGTTACTTTTTTAATTCTTGTTGGTTGATCTTCAAAAATTCTAATTTCAACATCAATAGAGTCGTTATTTATTTTAGTTTCTACAGGAAGCACTCTTGAAAAAAGATACCCATTATCTTGGTATAAAGTTGAAATATCTTGAGAATCAGGTGAACCATCACCATTTACTCTTTCTTTTAAAACTTTACCGTTGTAGGTATCACCTTTATCAATTCTTAACATTCTATGAAGTTGCTCATCAGTATATTTACTATTTCCTAAGAAATCTATATTTCCGAAAATATACTTTTTCCCTTCTTCAACTTTTAAGTTTAAATTTATGGTGTTATCATCATTCCAAGTTAATGAATGCTCTAATATTCTGGCGTCTCTATGTCCTTTTTCGCTATAAGTATTTATTATATTTTCTAGGTCTTCATTAAAATCAGCTTCAATATATTTCGATTTTTTCCAAAATCTACCTAACATTTTTGTTTTGGTATTTTTTAATGCTTTTTTTAGTTTTTTATCACTAAATGCTTCATTCCCTTCAAAATTGATATGTTTTATTTTTACTTTTTCACCTTTGTCAATATGAACGAGCATATTCACAATATTTACACCTGTAGTATCAGGTTTTGTATCTAAAGTAACTTTTGTTTTTAAATATCCTTTTTCCTGATATTTTTTCTTGAAATAGTTTTTTGTGGTAACAATTAGGTTATCAGTTACCATTTCACCAACTTTAAGTTCAGCATCATTTTGTAAATCTTTTGCTTTACTTTTTTTAATACCTTGTATAGTTACTTTATTAAGTTGTGGTAATTCTTGAACTTCAAATTCTAAATATGCAGTATTTCCATCAATTTTAGAAATGTAAACTTCTACATTGCTAAATTGTTTGGTTTCATATAATTTTTTAATAGCACTAGTTAGCTTGTCGCCTGGAAGTTTAATTTGTTGCCCAACTTTTAATCCAGTGAAAACCTTTACGGTTTCATCTTCAAACTTTTTAAGTCCTGTTACTGAAATTCCACCAAGCTCGTAAGAATTATCTTTTTTGAAAGTGGTATTAATTATAATTGGACTGATACTATCTTTAGCAATGGTATCATTTTTTTCTTGAATGTCCTTTAAATCATTTTTCTGCGGCTCTTGAGCTGATGCAGTTGTTGTTGCTAAAAAAAATGTTAAAAGTAAAAAGGCTATGTTTAATTTATTCATTGATTTTTTCAATTTGTTCACTGGTTTTCCCAAAACGTCGTTCTCTATTTTGATATTCTAATATTGCATTAAATAGGTTTTCTTTTCTAAAGTCTGGCCAAAGGGTATCTGTAAAATACAATTCTGCATATGCAATTTGCCACAATAAAAAATTGCTGATTCTTTTTTCACCACTTGTTCGGATCATAAAATCAACATCGGGCAAAGAAAACGTATATAAATGATTATTTATAATTTTTTCATTAATTTCTTCAACATTAAGTTGATTATTAACAACTTTTTTTGATATATTTTTGATAACATTAACAATTTCTTCTCTTGAACCGTAGCTTAATGCTAAAGTTAGTGTTAATGTGGTATTATTTTTGGTTTTTTCAATCACTTCAGCAAGCTCAATTTGTGCTTTTTCAGGTAAATTTTCAAGATTACCAATGGTATTTAATTTGATGTTATTTTTTTGAAGTGTTTTTAATTCTTTTTTTAGTGATGAAACTAACAGCGCCATTAGTGTTTTAACTTCTAATTTAGGTCTGTTCCAATTTTCAGTAGAAAAAGCATACATAGTTAAATAGTTTACCCCAACTTCAGCACAGCCTTCAATAACTTGCCTAACAGATGTTACACCATTTTTATGTCCAAAAACCCTAGGTTTTCCTTTCAGTTTTGCCCAGCGTCCGTTACCATCCATGATTATGGCAATATGGTTAGGGATGGGGTTTTTAGCTATTTTAGATTTTAATTCTTCCATTAACGTCGTGTTGCATAACAAGCGGGTCTTCCAAATGAATAAACAATAGAAATACCGCTTAACATATACCAATCGTTACTGTTTGGGTTTCCAAAAGTAAGCGATTCTATTTCAGGGTTGTTATAATCTAAATTATCTACAAAAGTATATCTAGCTCTTAATTCAAGTGCGACAGCAAAATCTCCGAATAATTTAGTTTTATAGCCAATACCAAAGGGAATAGCAAAGGAAGTTTTAGATTCGTAATTATATTGTTTGCTATTAGGGGCAGTTTCAGAAGTGACTACTTTGTAGTTAAAGGCAGCTATTTCAAACAATAAATAAGGGGTGTTGGTTTTTCTGAAATCGTCTAAATCGTATTCAAAATAATTAAATTCCATTCCTACTGCTAATTCTTTTATGCTATTATTAAACCCAATACCTCTAAAATACCGAGCGCTGTTTGTTGCATCAATATCATCTGAAGAAATCTGAGCATATGTAAATGTTCCTCTTAGTGCAATTCTAGGATTCATATTCCATTTATAAATAAATCCACCCATAATGTTGTTTGGGTTTATATAATATTCTGGACCAATGTCTCCAATATAATTAATGCCACCTACAAAAATACCAACTTCATTAATTTGAGCCTTTGAAGTTGTTGTGATACAGACGAATGTAATAAGTAAAATTAGTTTTTTCATAAATAAAATAGCTCGCAAATATAAATAATTATAGTTGCTTTTTGAAGTTAATCAAAGTCTTTTTTGTTAAACTGCTTATAAATGAAATTATTGTAGTTTTTAAAAACTACTTTTTAAAAAAAGAAATGCTTGAGATTAATTTCGAGTGTCTTGACCCCAAAGTAATTTCTCACGCAGTGTTTTAATAAAAGTTTGTTGTTTTATTTCTACCATTTTTAGGTTAAAATCTGACTTTTTTATAGATACTTCAGTGTTGCTATTTATGGTGGTAATTCGAGAATCAAGTGATAAGAAAAATTTATCTTCTCTACCACTCACTTTAAATTTAACTACGGTATCATCAGGAATTACTAAGGGTCTTGCATTTAAATTATGTGGTGAAATAGGTGTTATTACAAAACTTTTAGCTTGTGGTATAATTATAGGTCCTCCACAGCTTAATGAATATCCTGTAGAACCTGTTGGTGTTGCTATAATTAATCCATCAGCCCAATAGGAAGTTAAATATTCATCATCCAAATAGGTCTCAATAGTAATCATAGAGGCAGTATTTTTTCTGTTTACAGAAACTTCATTTAATGCAAAATTTAAAGAAGCTAGGCTATCAATTTTAGGTGAAGTAGTTACACTTAATAAAGAAAGTTCTTTTACTACATATTGTTTTTTTAGTAACAATTCAACAGCATTATTAATTTTGTCTTTTTGTACAGTTGCTAAAAACCCTAATCTACCAGTGTTTATCCCTACAATAGAAATGTTAGAATCTCGAACAAAAGTTACTGCTCTTAAAATGGTACCATCTCCACCAATGGTAAACATAAAATTAAAAGAATTATTTAGCTCTTTATATGATGCGAAAGTTTTAATACCTTTAATTTCAACTTGTTCTTTTAATCCTAAATAATAATTTTCTTCAAAGTAAATTTCAATTTTATGGCTACTTAAGATGTTAATTAACTCTTCAACATACTTTTTATCTTCAGGTTTATAATCTTGTCCGTAAATAGCAATTTTCATTCTTAAATATTTAAATATTTTTGTAAGTAATCTGATCTGTCTTTTAAATCTTCTAAATAAAAATCTTCTTTATGTTTAGAAAGTACTTTATAATTATAGCGTCTGAACGATTGAATAATTTCATTTATATCTTGAGAGCTAAATTTAATGGTAATTTTTACGGTAGTTGCATTTGATTCAGAAATAAAAATACCTAATAATTTTCCGTTGTTAGACTCAACAATTTGACAAATTTCACTAAACGAATAATCTCTTATTTCTTTTTCTAAAAGTAACACAATACCCTCATTATTTAAAAAAGGAGTTTCATTATAAATATGCAAAATCTCAATTAAATCATAATAGCCAATATACTCATTATTAGTGTTTAAAACAGGAACTATATTGGTTTCGTGGGAAGCGAAAACTTTAATAATTTCTAATAAATTATCATTTTCTTCAATGGAAAACAGTACAAATAAATTTTGAAAATTTTCAATAGATTTATTATTTTCGTGAATCCCTTCAACCTCGTTTTTAGAAATTAAACCTACTAACTGATTGTTTCTTACAATAGGAAAGAAACAAAAAGAAGTTTCATAAAAAAATGATTTTGCTTCTAACACAGTTGTTTGAAGTGTAAAGGCTTTATACTCATTTAATATGTAAGGGGTTGTTTCCATACAGTTTCTTATTGGTCTACAAATTAATCAAAAATAAAACCAAAAACATCTTCTTAGTTCGTAAATTTGTTCACTAATTAAAAATAATAATTTTTAACAATGACAAAGTTAAGTGTAAATGTAAATAAAATTGCTACGTTACGTAATTCTAGAGGAGGAGATTATCCAAATGTTGTAAAGGTATCTTCTGATATTGAGCGTTTTGGAGCAGAAGGAATTACCATTCATCCACGACCAGATGAACGTCATATTCGTTATCAAGATGCATACGATTTAAAAAAAATAGTGACTACCGAATTTAATATAGAAGGAAATCCAATTCCAAAATTTATGGAAATGGTATTAGCCATTCGTCCAACGCAAGTTACGTTGGTGCCAGATAGTATTGATGCAATTACCTCAAATGCAGGTTGGGATACAATAAGAAATCAATCTTTTTTAAAAGAAATTATTGCTGAATTTAAATTAAAAGGAATTAGAACATCCATTTTTATTGATACCGATTTAAAACTTATTGAAGCTGCAGCAACTACAGGAGCCGATAGAATTGAGTTGTATACCGAAGATTTTGCTACACAATTTGGACTTGGAAATAAAGAAGCAATTAAACCTTATACAGAGAGTGCTTTGTTAGCAGCTGAGCTTGGTTTAGGCGTAAATGCTGGGCATGATTTAAGTTTGGATAATATTCAGTTTTTTGCTGAAAACATTCCAAATTTATTGGAAGTTTCTATTGGGCACGCACTAATTACGGAGTCATTGTATTTAGGTTTAGAGAATGTAATTAATATGTACAAGTATAAATTAAGTTTAGCTTCTAAATAATTGTAATTCCTGCGAAGACAGTAATCTTATTAATAAAAGTTCAATACTAAAAACTTAAAATGGAAGTTTTACACTCAACAATTTTAGGAAGCGGACAACCTTTACTCATTTTACATGGGTATTTTGGAATGAGTGATAATTGGAAATCACTTGGAGTTCAGTTTGCTGAAAAATTTGAAGTACATTTAATAGATCAACGAAATCATGGGAGAAGTTTTCATTCCAATGAATTTGATTATGAATTATTGGTTGAAGACTTATACAATTATATTCAACATTTTAATTTAAAAAATGTAATACTACTTGGCCATTCTATGGGTGGAAAAGTAGCGATGCAATTTGCAGTAACTTATCCAGAATTTATTGATAAATTAATAGTAGCTGATATAAGTCCGAAGTATTACAAACCTCACCATGAATCTATTTTAGCGGCATTAAACTCGATAAATTTTTCACTTCACAACACAAGAAAAAAAGTTGAAGAAGCTTTAAGAATTTATATTAAAGAAGAAGGAATACTTCAATTTTTATTAAAAAATGTGTATTGGGAATCAAAGGGGAAATTAGCTTACCGCTTTAATTTGCAAAGTTTAACTGAAAATAATGTTGAAGTAGGAGAGGCGTTGCCTTCTTTTACACATTTTGATGGGGAAACACTTTTTTTAAGAGGTGAAAACTCACAGTACATTACAAAAGATGACATTCCATTAATTTCAGCACACTTTTCAAATTCAAAAATTGTAACTGTCAAAAATGCAGGACATTGGCTTCATGCTGAAAATCCAACACAGTTTTATAGTGAAGTTGTCAGGTTTTTAGCCTAATTCTAAAATTGGCATAATTATAGTTAAATTTAAACTTCATTATAAATTTTAAAAGATGAAACGAGCATGTTGAAAAGTTTATCAGCCAAAGGAATGATTATTAGCGAACTGCATGTAACAATTAAAAAACAATAAATAGATACATATGAAATTAATTTTACGAATATTATTAACCGCATTAGCTGTAGTTGTAATAGCTAATTTTTTACCAGGAGTAACTTTATCAAATGGTTACACAAGTGCAATAATTGTAGCTATAGTTTTAGGTTTGTTACGAGTTACAGTAAAACCATTACTTATATTTTTAACATTACCCGCAACTATAGTAACTTTAGGCTTGTTTTTATTAGTGATAAATGCTGTAATTATTATGCTAGCCGATTATTTTGTTGATGGATTCACCGTTTCAGGGTTTTGGGTAGCATTATTGTTTAGTTTACTATTATCACTATTTCAATCATTTTTATACCCATTCTTAGACGAAGGGAAAGAAAATAGTTGAATTCGAACAGATTAAATACTTTGCAAAGTGCATAAAAAATAGTAATTTTGCACCCAATTTTGAATGATTTAAGATAAAATAGCGTAAAATGAATATTACAAAAGAAAATATTGATGCATTAAATGCAGTAGTGAAAGTTGAAATTTCAGCTGCCGATTATCAAGAAAAAGTAGCGAAAATTTTACTAGATTACCGTAAAAAAGCTGATATTCCAGGATTTAGAAAAGGACAAGTTCCAATGGGAATGGTAAAAAAACAATACGGGAAATCTATAATGATTGATGAAGTGAATAAGATGCTTCAAGAATCATTAAATAATTTTTTAATTGAAGAAAAATTAGACATTTTAGGAAATCCATTACCTAGAATGCAAGAAGATTTTAATTGGGATAAAGAAGATTATTCATTTGAATTTGAATTAGGTTTAGCGCCAGAATTTGATGTTAAATTAGATGATAAAAAGAAAATTACACAGTACAATATTATTGCTGATAAGGAATTATTAGGTAAAGAAGTTGAAAATATTCAAAAACGTTATGGAAAAATTATTTCTAAAAATGTAGTTGAAGAAGGTGTAAATATTACAGGTACATTTGTTAATGAAGAAAAAGAAATTAACAAAAAATCTACTATTGAATTAGCTTCAGTAAAAGGAAAAGCAAACCAAAAGAAATTAATTGGAAAAAAAGTTGGAGATGTTGTTGAATTAAACACAAAAGGACTTTTTGATGATGACCATAAACTAATGGGTGCCTTAGGTGTAGATCACGATGCTATTCATGGATTAGATATTGATGTAACTTTTACTATTGAAGAGGTGAACATGACCGAACTTGGTGAAGTAAACCAAGAATTGTTTGATAAAGTTTTTGGACCAGATGTTGTAAAATCTAAAGAAGAATTGGTTGCTAAAATTAAAGAAGATGCTGAAAAGCAATTCAAAACTCAAGCAGATCAACAATTACTAAATGATGTTACTGAATATTTAGTAGAAAATACAAAATTTGATTTACCTTCTGAGTTTTTAAAGAAATGGTTAGCTGTAGCTGGTGAAAAACCAATGACAGCTGAACAAGCTGCTGAAGAATTTGATAGATCAGAAAAAGGATTGCGTTACCAATTAATTGAAGGTAAAATATTAAAAGATAATAAACTTCAAATTAATTTTGAGGAGCTAAAAGACTTTACAAAAGGTTTTGTAAAAACTCAAATGGCTCAATACGGACAATTAAATCCTGAAGAAAAAGATTTAGAAGATATTGTACAAAGAGTTTTAAGTAATCAAGATGAAACAAAACGTTTACAAGAACAATTGGTAAGTCAGAAATTACTAAATTTTTATAAAGAAAATATTACTTTTAAAGTCAAAGAAATGAATTATGAAGCATTTGTAAAAGAAGTTTACAAATAAAATAATTCAAATGATATAAAAAACTCCTTAATAAATTTATTAAGGAGTTTTTTTTTGTCAAATTATAAGAAGTTTGTATTCTTTAAATTTAATTTTTATAACGTTTGTTGCCATTTCCAAGCAGAGAGTAATGCTTCATCTAAAGTTAATTCAGCTTTCCATCCTAATTCAGTATTTGCTAAAGTTGTATCTGCATACGCAGCAGTAATGTCACCTTCTCTTCGGTCAACCAATTTGTAATTTAATTTTTTACCGGTTACTTTTTCAAATGATTTTATAATTTCTAAAACTGAATTTCCTTTGCCAGTACCAATATTAAACACTTCAAAAGAAGTTTTATTTTTGTTGCTAAGTAACCTTCTTAAAGCAACAATATGTGCTTTGGCTAAATCAACAACATGAATATAATCTCTCACTGCAGTTCCGTCAGAAGTTGGATAATCACTTCCAAAGACTGATAATTCTTTACGAATACCAGCAGCAGTTTGTGTAACAAAAGGGATTAAATTTTGTGGAACTCCAATTGGTAATTCTCCAATTTTTGCAGATTTATGAGCACCTATCGGATTAAAATA
>NZ_JBFFOE010000094.1:0-9162 GCF_041562875.1 Lutibacter sp.
AATTAGATATTTAAGGTTTTTACTTCAAAGTGAAATGCCCAAATTTTTAGGATATTATAAAAATATTGAAGAGGACTATTTACTAATTATGAATGGAATAGAAGCAAGTAATTTAAAAAGTAATTTTAAAATTAGAATACTTAATAATATGTTGTTAGTTAGTACTTTAAGTAGTGAAAAATCAGAAGAAATTAAACAAAAATCAAATAAGATACACTAATGTTTATACTTATTACTATTGTTACATTTTTACTTATGGAAGGCGTAACTTGGCTTACACATAAATATGTAATGCACGGTTTAATGTGGTATTTTCACGAAGATCATCATCAACCAAAATATCAAAATTGGTTTGAAAGAAACGATGTTTTTTTCGTTGTATTTGCTATACCAAGTATTTTATTGTTTTATTTCGGATTTCAAGATGGATTAAATTTTCTGTTTTTTATAGGATTAGGAATATTTTTTTACGGACTTGCCTATTTTTTAGTGCACGATGTTTTAATTCATAAGCGTTTTAAATGGTTTAATAAAACCAATAACAAATATTTAGTAGGATTGCGGAAAGCACATAAAGTTCATCATAAACATTTAGGGAAAGAAGAAGGTGAATGTTTTGGAATGTTATTTGTTCCTTTTAAATATTTTAAGATATAATGTATTTATATTTAGCTCTAAATATTGCCAGTTTTTCAATACCTTTTTTATATAGTTTTGAAAAGAAAATGAATTACATCCAATATTGGAAATCGGTTTTTTTATCAATATTTTTAGTGTCAATTCCTTTTTTAATTTGGGATGTACTATTTACTCAAAACGGTATTTGGGGATTCAATCCTCAATATCATTTAAACCTACTTATTTTTGGATTACCGATTGAAGAAATTTTATTTTTCATTTGCATACCATACGCAAGTATTTTTACGCATTATGCAATTGGTTATTTTTTTCCAAATCTTCAGTTATCTAAAAAACTTACAAACTATATCTCTATAGTTTTGTTTTTAGTAGCAACTATTGTACTAATTTTTAATACAGATAAATGGTATACGTTTATAAACCTGCTTGTTTTTGTTGGTTTATTGGCTTATTCATTAATTACTAAAAACACGATCTTACAAAAATTCTATCTTACTTTTTTGGTGATATTAATTCCATTTTTTATTGTAAACGGAATTTTAACAGGTAGTTTTATTCATCAGGAAGTTGTTTGGTATAACGATGCTGAAAATTTAGGAATTCGATTATTTACAGTGCCTGTTGAAGATGCTTTTTATGCGTTTAGTATGCTTTTTGCTAATTTAATTTTAATTGAAAAGTTTAAAAAAGTATTCAATTAATTGAAATTTATGGATAAAAATGAAATTGCCATTTTTTGGTTTAGAAGAGATTTGAGATTGCATGATAATTGCGGATTGTATCATGCCTTGCAATCTGGTTACAAAGTATTACCAATTTTTATTTTTGATGAAGAAATTCTAAACGATCTTCCAAAAAATGATGACAGAGTTTCTTTTATTTATGAAACTTTAAATGCAATAAATAGAGAACTGCTTAAAATAGGTTGTGCTGTTAAAATTGAAAAAGGAACTGTTTTAGAAGTATGGAAAACCTTGCTGGAAAATTATACGATAAAGGAAGTTTATACAAATAAAGATTATGAGCCTTACGCTATTAAAAGAGAGGGAAAATTAGAATCTTTTTTTTCAGAAAAAGGAGTAGTGTTTAAATCATTTAAAGATCAGGTAATTTTTGAGGAAAATGAAATTGTAAAAAATGATGGTTTGCCTTATACAGTTTTCACTCCATATAAAAATAAATGGTTGCAGAAATACCATAATGTTACTATTCAAAAATTTCCTTCAGAAACATTAATAGCGAATTTTTTTAAAGCTGCTTTTACATTTTCAAACTTGTCTGATATTGGTTTTGTAAAATCTTCAATGAAAGTTAAGCCAATAAATAATTCATGTATTTCAAATTATGTAAAAACCAGAGATATTCCTTCTGTGGAAACCTCAAATCTATCAGTTCACTTGCGTTTTGGATTAATAAGTGTTAGAAAGTTAGTTGATTTTACAATGAAAGTAGATCCAACATTTACAAGCGAGTTAATTTGGCGTGAGTTTTTTATGCAAATTCTCTATCATTTTCCAAAAGTTGTTAATGAAAATTTTAAATCGAAATACAATTTTATTCAATGGAGAAATAATGAAGCTGAATTTAAATTATGGTGTGAAGGTAAAACCGGATATCCAATTGTTGATGCAGGAATGCGACAATTAAATGAAACTGGTTATATGCATAACAGAGTTAGAATGATAGTAGCAAGTTTTTTAATTAAGCATTTATTAATTGATTGGCGTTGGGGTGAAGCTTATTTTGCTGAAAAATTATTAGATTTTGAGTTGTCTGCCAATAATGGAAACTGGCAATGGGTTGCTGGTACTGGTTGCGATGCTGCCCCTTATTTTAGAGTTTTTAATCCATTTACGCAACAACAAAAGTTTGATCCAGATTTTAAATATATTAAAAAGTGGAATCCCAATTATAAGGAAACTCCCGAAATTGTGGAACATAAATTTGCGAGAGAACGGTATTTAACGGTGTTAAAAAAAGCATTATTTAAATAGGTTCTGCCAATTTTGAAATCATTCCATTAAATACAAACCAGTGAAATGGTATAACTGAAAGCCAGTACAGCCGTCCTGCAATGCCTTTAGGTCTGAAAGTAGCAGTTTGATACAATATGTTATCTTCGATTTTAAATTCTAACCATGCTTCCCCAGGCAATTTCATTTCAGCATATAATAACAATCTTTTCTGTTTTTTATCGGCATAAATTACACGCCAAAAATCGAGGGAATCACCAATATGAAGTTCTGTTGGATTTGTTCTGCCTCTTCTTAAACCAATACCTCCAAAAACTTTATCTATAAAACCTCTCAGCTTCCATAGAAAATTGCCATAATACCAGCCATTTTCTCCACCAATAGCCCAAATTTTATTCAAAGTTAATTCAGTGTTTTTAGCTGCTCGTTGTTTTTTATCTTTAAAGCAACCATAGGTTGGTACATTTATATATTCATGAGCTTTGTGTTGTAAACGACCACTTATAAATGAGTCTTTCCAACTGGAAACAATACTATTTTGCTCAATTTTAACAAATGCATTTTTTATTGCTTTTTTGTAAGAAATTGGCTCAATATCTAAAAGTTTATTAATATTACTGGGTTTTCCAATAATTTCAATGCCCATACTATTTACAAGTGAAGACGCAAGTTTATAAGATGTTGATGTAACAAAGTATAGCCAATAAGAAGATAATTTTGGGGTCATAATAGGTACCGTTAGAATGTATCTTTTAAGACCTCTTATTTTTGCGAATTCAAGTAGCATTTCGTTATAAGTTAATATTTCTGGACCAAAAATATCAAAAGACTTACTATATAATTTTTCGTTTCTAAGTGCTCTCAATAAAAAAAATAGAACATCTCTTATAGCAATAGGTTGTGTTTTAGTGTTCAACCATTTTGGAGCAATCATTACAGGTAATTTTTCAACTAAATCTCTAATAATTTCAAATGAGGAACTTCCCGAACCGACAATGATGCCTGCTTTAAAAGTTGTTAGTGCATAGGTGTTTGATTGTAAAATGCTTTCTACATTTTTTCTGGATAATAAATGTTTTGAAAGTTTGGTGTCGTTGGTAATTCCACTTAAATAAATTACTTGTTTTGCCGAAGTTTTTTCTATAAATTCCTTGAAATTTTGAGCGCAATTTTCTTCTAAGGAATGAAATTCGGTTGAAGAATTTGACATAGAATGTATTAAATAATACGCTACATCAATATCTTGAGGAATATTTGTTAATGTATCAGGCTTTAAAAAATCAGCTTCAATAATTTCTATATAATCATCTTTCTGATATTTAATTGCTCTAGAAGCATCTCTTACAGAGCAAACCACCGTATGGCCTTCATTCAATAATAGCGGTATTAATCGTTTTCCAATATAACCGGTTGAGCCTGTAACAAGAATTTTCATATTAGTTTAAATTATAGGTCTTTGATATTCAAAGCGTTGTTTTAAATCGGGTATTGCATAGCCATCCAAACCATTAATTGCAGCAATTGTTCCTTTTGATAAATTAATGAAACCATCTTCTTCCAATAGGTTTTCTTTAATATAGAGTCCCCATATTTCTCCAATAACAAGTTTGGTGTTATTAGATTTTATATCATATTCTTCAATATATTTCATAGATAATTGAATTGGGCAATCTTTAACAAAAGGCGCATAAAAATGATCTTTATACTCAGTTTCTAAATCTGTCACATCAAATTCTGAGATGTTTTTATCATATTTTGCTGATGTATGATGCGCATCTTTCAATATTTTTTTGTGAATATGATTAATGGTAAAATAACCAGTCTCCATTATATTTTCATAGGTATTTCTTAAAACTGTTGTTGGTCTCAAAAAAAAACCTAGTATGGGCGGAGATGAGCCAATATGCGTAATTGAACTAAAGATAGCAACATTTGTTCTGTTTTCAATTGATTTTGTTGAAATTAAATTAGCAGATTTATAGCCAGCACAACTATTGATAAGGTTTATTTTATATAAGTGTTCTAAAGAATTGATTTCCTTTGTATTGAAATAAATCATTATAAACTTTTAAAATTGTTAATTTTAATGTCTTTAGCTTTTAAATCGAACATTAAATTGTACAGTCCAAAAAAAGTTCTGTTGATATAAATAAAGTGTTTAGAACCTCTATTACCATTCATGTTTTTAAGTTCGGTGCTTTTTGAATAGCGTTCACCTAAATCTGCAATTTGTTTAAAAAATGTTGGATCAGAAAAATCGAATGTTTCTTCATGAAATGGTTGTGTGAATAAACTTAACATATCATAAAACATGGCTGTGAAAAAAGCTAATTCTTCTTTAGAATCATCAGTTCTTAATATTTCTAACTCAAACAAGGTTTCTTTAAATAATTGAACATTATTGATATTTTCTTTTTTTGCCAATTCAAAATAAGGAATATAAAATTCATCTGGAATGGTTTTCATACAACCAAAATCAATTGCAATTAATTCAGTATTTTCTGAAATTAAAAAATTTCCGGGATGCGGATCAGCGTGTACCTTTTTTAAATGATGTATTTGATACATATAAAAATTCCACAACGCTTGTCCTAATTTATTCGATTTTTTTTGATCTGTATTGTGAGCTGTAAATTCTGATAAATGTTCGCCATGCATCCAGTCCATGGTAATAATTTTTTCTGAAGAAAATTCTTCATAGTACTTAGGGAATAGTAAATTAGGAATATGAGCACAAGCTGCTGAAATTTCTTTACTTTGTTTAATCTCTAAAAAGTAATTTGTTTCTTCAATTAGTTTGTCTTCAACTTCCTTAAAATATTTGTCGGAATCTTTACCTTTAATGTTAAACATACTAATGGCAATAGGCTTTACCAAGGCTAAATCACTAGAGATGCTATTTGCTATACCTGGATATTGAATTTTTACCGCTAAATTTTTACCATTTTTTGTGGCTTTATGAACCTGTCCAATACTTGCGGCATTTACAGAATTAGAATTAAAAGTATCAAATAGTTCATTTGGAGATTTTCCAAAGTATTTTTTAAATGTTTTAACTACCAATGGAGCAGATAAAGGCGGCACGGAAAATTGTGACAGGGAAAATTTTTCTACATAGGCTTTTGGTAAAATGCTTTTTTCCATACTTAGCATTTGTGCAACTTTTAAGGCGCTTCCTTTTAGTTTTTTTAAACCATCGTAAATATCTTCGGCATTGTTTTTATTTAAGCGTTCTTTAGCTTCAATTTCTGGATTTATAATTTTATCTCCGTAATATTTTAAATAATTCACCCCAACTTTTGCGCCTGTTTGCATGAGTTTAGAAGCTCTTTGTATTTTAGAAACAGGAATTTTATCTATGCTTTTTATCATTATCTATAAGTTTAAAGTCATTTTTTCTTTGTACAAAAATTTACCAAAATCAATCATGCTTTTTAAAGGCGTTGTGGAAATGATATCGAAGCTAGTATTGATTGATTTTTCAATAAAAATGTCCGTTTTTTCAAATGATATAGAGCTGTCATTTAGCCAAAATCGCAGTGTAATCAAAAGCTGTACCCAAGCACTTTCCTGAATGCTTTTTTGTTGAAACTGCATTATGTTTTTCTGTTTAAAATCAATAGTTTCTATTTCAAGTCCATTAATATAATGTACAAAGCTCTTTTTTAATTCAGTAAGCTTTTTTAACTTATTTAAATGATTTTTATTGTCATTCAATGCAATGAGCACATAACTTCTATTTGCCGAAAGATTTTCAAAAAAAGTAAAATAAAAACTCAATAATTTGTTTCGAGCATCAAATGTTGGGTATTCTTCACTTTTTTCTAAAGCTAGCATTGAATTGTCAAAGAACGTTTTGAAAATAGCTTTTTCAAGAGATTCAAAAGAGCCAAAATAGCTGTAAAATAATGATTCGTCAAAATTGGAAGCCTTCGCAAATGCGTAAACTGATTTTGGGGATGATTCATTTTCTAACACATAGCTCATATAGCTTGAAATGATTTCGTTGTGTGATGCTTTTTTATTTTTTGCCATAATTTATTTTGTTTAATGAAATATTATGTAAATTAAACAAAAATTAATAATACATCAAATAAATAGTTATAGTTAATAATTATGGTACCATAACTAAAAGATATATGAATTATTTTAAAAAGTGTTTCGTTATGTTTAATATTGTATAAAATAAATTAAACAAAAAAAATGAATTATAAATCAGCTGTTACTAGAAAGGAACATTTTAATTCGGCACATAGATTGCACAATGCTACGTGGTCTGATGAAAGAAATAAAAGTGTATTTGGTAAATGCAACAATCCAAATTTTCATGGTCATAATTATGAACTTGAAGTTAAAGTAATTGGTTCTATTAATGAGGATACGGGTTATGTTATAGATACTAAGGAGTTATCGGATTTAATTAAAATGAATATTCTTGAAAAATTTGACCATAAAAATTTAAACTTAGATGTTGAAGAATTTAAAGATTTAAATACAACTGTAGAAAATATTGCAATGGTTATTTATATGATTTTAAGACCTCTAATTGAGAAAAAATACGAACTAAAAATTAAACTTTATGAAACACCAAGAAACTTTGTTGAATTTCCCTATTAACGGAAATAAATTAAACGGTTTTTCGTTTGATGAAATAGGAGATGATCATTTATATACTGGAATTGAAACACCTTTAACTGAAGATGCTTTTTTGTTAAGCGATGAGGAAAAGAAAGAAAAAATAGCTAAATTATTTGCTCAAATAATGAAAGTAATGGGGCTAGATTTAAGTGATGATTCTTTAAAAGGAACACCTAAAAGAGTTGCGAAAATGTATATTGATGAAATTTTTTCAGGATTAAATCCTGCTAACAAACCTAAAATTGCATTGTTTGATAATAAATATCAATACAATCAGATGTTGGTTGAAAAAAATATTCAGTTTTATTCAAATTGCGAGCATCATTTTGTGCCAATTTTTGGTAAAGTACACGTGGCGTATATATCATCTGGAAAAGTTATTGGACTATCAAAAATTAATAGAATTGTACAATATTTTGCAAACAGACCGCAAGTACAAGAGCGTTTAACAAATCAAATTGCGAGAGAATTGGCTATCATTTTACAAACAGAAGACATTGCGGTAATTATTGACGCAAAGCATTTATGTGTAGCTTCTAGAGGAATTAAAGACGATTCATCAGCAACAGTTACAAGTTTTTATGGTGGTGTGTTTAATTCGCCTGAAAAAATTGTAGAATTTCACAATTATTTAAATTTATAAATTATGGATTTGGTTGAAAAAGGAATTGAATTTGAACAACGAAAAATTTCGTTAAAAACAACTAACGAACGTATTGTAGCGTCAAAAGAAGTAAAATCATTAATTTTAGGAATTAATGAAATATACAAAAAGACTAAAAATCCAGATTTAATGGATATCATGAAGCGTTTAACAGTAATAAAGCGAAAAATTGAGAAACGTTTAAAATTACAAATTACAATTTAAAACAGTAACAAAATGAAAATAATAGCGAGTACAGTTACCATCTTTAGTTTGTTTTTAACAAGCTATTTAATTACTAATAATCCAGAAAAAATGAAATCAACAAATTCAATTTACGACATTTCTATAAAAAGTTTATCGGGAGAAAAAATAGATTTAGCTACCTTTAAAGGAAAGAAAATTCTTTTTGTAAACACTGCTTCAGAATGCGGATTTACAAAACAATATGCCGATTTGCAAAAATTGCACGAAACATACAAAGAAAAATTAGTTATAATTGGCGTGCCTTGTAATCAGTTTGGTGGTCAGGAACCAGGAAATGCTTCGCAAATTCAATCTTTTTGTCAGGTTAATTATGGTGTTACTTTTTTGATGACTGAAAAGGTGGATGTGAAAGGAGATAACCAACATCCTTTATATAAATGGCTCACTCAAAAAGAATTAAACGGCGTAAAAAGTAGTTCGGTAAAATGGAATTTTCAAAAATACTTAATAGATGAAAATGGTAATTTTATTGATTATTATTACTCAATTACAGGTCCTTTGAGTAGTAAAATTACAAAGCAACTGTAATGAAACAAATGATGTGGTTAGTATTGTTTTTACTAATAAATTTTTCAGCACTTGGTATTGGTAGTTGGCTAATGAATAGCGGCCCAACATCTAATTGGTACTTAACATTGAATAAGGCTCCTTGGACACCTCCAGATTGGGTTTTTGGTGTTGCTTGGACAACTATAATGGCCTGTTTTTCAATCTATTTGTATTATTTAATGAACGCAAAAGCTACTGATACGTTTTGGTTATTGTTTATCATTCAATTTGTTTTAAATGTTTCGTGGAACTTTGTGTTTTTTAATCAGCACGCCATTGGTTTTGGGTTGATAGTAATTGTATTGCTTACAGTACTTATTGGATATTATTTGTTCAATTTTGTTGCTGATATGAAATTAAAATCACTTTTAATTCTACCTTATTTTGTATGGTTACTCATTGCAACTAGCTTAAATGCTTATTCTTATATAAAAAATTAAGGTTATGAAACGA
>NZ_JBFFOE010000095.1:0-8922 GCF_041562875.1 Lutibacter sp.
AAAATATTTCTTTTATTTGATGAATTAAATTCCTTTAAAGAGGATTTGTACAATTCCTTTTTAAGCAGTTTAGATAGCAATATACAAGTGGATATTTTCTTTCACCACTTTAACTTCGATGTTTTTAGTAAATTAATTTATGACAATATTGGCAATTACAACTATTATGTAATTATGCCTGCCAATTTAAAAAACACAAATGATGTTATTGAAAAGCTACCACAGAATAATGTTTATATTTTAGACCAGATTCATCCAGAATTATATCAATATTCCGCAATTTATCAAAATTTTGAAAATGGTGTTTTTGACAATCTAACGAATAGTGTAGAGCTCTTAAAAAAATATAACAAGTTAATTTTACTTTTTCAGGAAAACAAACAGCCACAAAAAATGCTGAATGGATTTCAAAAATTTTGTGGCTCTAATAAATTTAAGAATGAAATTGTGAGTTCAATTAAAAACAGAACACCAAAAAAAGGAGAAACATACCTAATACCAGATGACCGAAACTTGATACTCATTATAAAGAAAATAAAAGAAGAGGGATTACTATTAGCAAAAGATATTGGGATTATTTCTTATAATGATACTTTGTTAAAAGAAATTGTTGAAGGTGGCATTACAACAATCTCAACAGATTTTGAAAAAATGGGCAATCGTTTAGCTCAAATGATTCTTAATAAAGAAGATCTGAAAATTGAAAACCCTACCAGTTTAATTATAAGAAACTCATTGTAAAACTTAACTTAAAAAATAATTTGTTTAAAATTAATTACATAGAAAACAAAGTTTTAGCTTTAAATTACATTGAATTAAAGAATTCAAATGGAGATTCTAAAGCTAAAATATATTTAAATTTTGGCGGAAGTCTTCAAGAATTGAAACTTCAAAAAAAAATAATTATTAAGAGTTTACTTCCTATTACTTATGAAAAATCATATGCCTCAGCTGTATTATTTCCATTTGTAAATAGAATTGAAAATGGGAAATATACGTTTCAGGAAACAGCATATGAATTGGAAATAAATCAGATAGAAGAAAACAATGCTTTACACGGACTTATTTTTAATAAAAATTTCAAAATTTACACTCAAAATATTTCAGAAGATTTTGCATCGGTTACTCTAAGTTATATCGAAACCAAAAAGCCTAAAGGATTTCCATTTAACTATACTGTTTTTTTAAAATACACATTAACTAAAACAGCTCTTACGTTTGAAGTAACCATTAAAAATGAAGATGAAAATTCATTTCCTTTCAGTATTGGTTGGCATCCTTATTTTTATAGTAGCAACCTAAGCGAAAGTTTTTTAAAATTTAAAAGCTATAAAAAAATGGAACTCAACGAGAAAATGATTCCTGTAAAAATTGAACATCATATATTAAAAAAAGATTTACTTCAAATTAAAGACACACCATTAGATGATTGTTTTATTCTTGAAAATGAATACGTTACTTTTACAACACCAAACTATACAATAAAATTAAACTCGTCTTCCAAAGAAAATTATTTACAATTATACACTCCAAAAGAAAGAAGAACAATAGCAATTGAACCAATGACAGCCGCCCCAAACAGTTTTAATAATAAACTTGGTTTAAAACTATTAAAACCAAGAGAAACTTTTGTAATTGATTGGAACATAAAATTAGACACGCAATTATGAATCACATTTTAATAGAAAATATTACAAAAGTATTTATCGAGAAGTTTCAAAGCAAACCTATTTTCATTAAATCGCCTGGAAGAATAAATCTGATAGGAGAACATACAGATTATAATGAAGGTTTTGTTTTTCCTGCAGCCATCAATAAAGGTATTATAACAGCTATTCAAAAAAGCGATTCAGATTTTTGCACTTTAATTTCAATCGATTTTAATGAAGAATATACCTTTTCTTTAAAAAATTTAGACCCCATTAAAAATGGAGGTTGGAAAAACTACATTTTAGGTGTGATTGCTGAAATTCAAAAAAAAGGAATTGAAATAAAAGCTTTTAATATTGTTTTTGGTGGAGATATTCCTATTGGATCAGGATTGTCATCTTCTGCTGCATTAGAAAATAGTATTGTTTATGGATTAAATGAACTTTTTAAGTTGGGTTTAACAAAGAAAGAAATGATTTTTATATCGCAAAAAGCTGAGCACAATTATGTGGGTGTTCGCTGCGGTATTATGGATCAATATGCCAGTATGTTTGGGGAAGAAAACAGAGCTCTTTTTTTGGATTGCAGAACTTTTGAAGCAACTAAAATTAACATTGATTTAAAAGAATATCAACTGGTATTAATAAATACAAATGTAAAACATAGTTTAAGTGAAAGCGCTTATAATGACAGACGTTCAGTTTGCGAAAAAGTAGCTTCTTTGCTTAATATTTTTGCTTTAAGAGATGCTTCAGAAGAAGATTTACTTCAAATAAAATCAAAAATTTCAGAAGAAGATTATCAAAAATCACTATATGTTGTTCAGGAAAATCAGCGAGTACAGCAAGCAGTAGAGGCGCTAAAAAATAATGATATTTTAATGCTTGGAAAATTACTATATGAATCGCACAACGGATTGCAAAATCAATATAAAGTAAGTTGTGAAGAATTAGATTTTTTGGTAAAAAAAGCAAAAGAAAATTTGAATGTGATTGGAGCAAGAATGATGGGTGGTGGTTTTGGCGGTTGCACCATAAACATAATTTCAAAAAAAGCTACTCCAAATTTTGTGAAAGAAGTCTCAGAATTATATCATGAAAAATTCAATAATGAGTGTTCGATTTATTTTGTAGAAATTTCAGAAGGAACACATTTATTAAAACAATAAGCACCAATCATTCAAAAAATGAATTCAGATTTACAAGTTTATTCACACAAACGATTGAATGTTTTAACTAGCGAATGGGTATTGGTTTCTCCACATCGTGCTAAACGACCTTGGCAGGGACAAGAAGAAATTATTTCAAAAGAAACAAGACCTTCACACGATTCTAGTTGCTATTTATGTGCAGGAAATAAACGAATTAATGGTGAAATAAACCCAAATTATGAAGGTACCTTTACCTTTGTTAATGACTTTGGAGCACTGCAAAAAGATTCTAAATTATTTATTACAAATGATGGCTTATTACAAGCTCAGAGTGAAACAGGTATTTGCAAAGTAATTTGTTTCAGCCCAGATCATTCTAAAAGTTTGGCAGAAATGTCAGTGGAAGCTATTGGGAAAGTAGTAAATACTTGGAAGGAGGAATATGAAATTTCAGGAAAGGAAGATGGAATAAATTACGTTCAAATTTTCGAAAATAAAGGAGCCGTAATGGGATGTAGCAATCCGCACCCTCATGGACAAATTTGGAGTCAATCATCTTTACCAAATGAAGTAATTAAAAAAGATAAAAATCAACTTGAATATTTTCAAAAAAACAAACGCACCATTTTAGAAGACTATGTAAAACAAGAATTAGCACAAGAAGAACGTATTCTATTTGAAAATGATACTTTTTTAGTGTTAATTCCGTTTTGGGCAGTTTGGCCTTTTGAAGCAATGATTCTTCCTAAAAAAGCACAACAAAACATCAGCAATTTATCACCTAAAGAAGTAGCACAATTTGCAGAAGCAATTTCAACATTAACAAAAGCATATGATAAATTATTTGATTGCTCATTTCCATACTCAAGTGGAATTCATCAAGCACCAACAAATTATCAAGATCATAGTCATTGGCACTGGCATATGAGCTTCTACCCACCATTATTAAGAAGTGCTACCGTTAAAAAATTTATGGTAGGATATGAAATGTTTGGATCGCCTCAACGTGATATAACTGCTGAAATTGCTACACAAATGATTCGCAAACTAATTTATTAAATTAATTAACTATATTTAAAAAAATAATACAATCAACTATGACAACAAACTTTGGATTTTGGGATTATTTCATTTTTATAGCTTATGCTGTATTAATTTTGGGAGTAGGTTTATGGGTTTCAAGAGATAAAAAAGGACATGAAAAAAACGCGGAAGATTATTTTTTAGCCAGTAAATCATTGCCTTGGTGGGCTATTGGAGCATCTTTAATTGCAGCAAATATTTCAGCAGAACAATTTATTGGAATGTCTGGTTCTGGATTTGCCTTAGGATTGGCAATAGCTTCATATGAATGGATGGCTGCAATCACACTAATAATAGTTGGTAAATATTTTTTACCAATTTTTATTGAAAAGGGATTATATACAATACCTGAGTTTGTTGAAAAACGATTTTCAACAAACTTAAAAACGATTTTAGCTGTCTTTTGGATAGGACTTTATGTTTTTGTCAACTTAGCTTCTGTTTTGTATTTAGGTTCTTTAGCTTTAGAAACCATTATGGGAATTCCCATGATTTATGGAGTTATTGGTTTAGCGCTATTTGCAGCTGCATATTCATTATATGGAGGTCTTTCTGCTGTTGCTTGGACAGATGTTATTCAGGTGATATTTTTAGTTTTGGGTGGATTGGTAACAACATATATAGCTTTAAATACTGTTTCAAATGGTGAAGGTGTTATCGCTGGTCTAAAAACCGTATATGAAGCTGCACCTGATCGTTTTGCAATGATTCTTGATAAATCTAACCCTTATTATGACAAATTACCAGGAATTGGAGTATTAATTGGTGGAATGTGGGTAGCTAATTTATACTATTGGGGATTTAATCAATACATTATTCAACGAACATTAGCTGCAAAATCTTTAAAAGAAGCTCAAAAAGGAATTTTATTAGCTGCATTTTTAAAATTAATAATTCCATTAATTGTTGTAATTCCAGGAATAGCTGCTTATGTTATGGTGAATGATCCTGAGATTATGGCAAGATTAGGTGAAGCAGGATTAAAGAATTTACCAACATTAGAACAAGCTGATAAGGCATATCCTTGGCTCTTGCAATTTTTACCTACAGGTTTAAAAGGTGTTGCTTTTGCAGCTTTAGCTGCTGCTATTGTTTCTTCATTAGCCTCTATGTTAAATTCTACTTCAACCATTTTTACAATGGATATTTATAAACAATACATTAATAAAAATGCAAGTGATAAAACAACTGTGAATGTTGGAAGAATTTCAGCTGCTGTAGCATTAATTATTGGTAGTATTATGGCCCCTTTATTAGGAGGTATAGATCAAGCTTTTCAATTTATACAAGAATATACTGGGATTGTGAGTCCAGGTATTTTAGCCGTATTCATGCTAGGGTTATTTTGGAAAAAAACAACAAATAAAGCTGCAATTATTGGAGCCTTGGCATCAATTCCAATTGCAATGTACTTTAAAATTGCACCAAATGGCTGGTCTACAAATCTAATTTTTGTAAATATTCCTTTTATGGATCAAATGGCATATACTGTACTATTAACAGCACTTGTAATAATAGCAGTTAGTTTATTCCAACACAAAGGAAAAGATGATGAAAAAGGAATTCCGTTAACAAAACAATTATTTAAAACGTCACCAACTTTTAATATTGGTGCATTTGCAGTAATGATTATTTTAGTGGCACTTTATTCGTTTTTTTGGAAATAAAATATAACAAGTTAAAATTCTATATTTTATCTTTTTGAAATTCTCCTCTTTCTATACTGAAAGAGGGCTTTTCTTAAATTTAACTTAGATTATAAAAATTACACTATAATATCAAGAAGCATTATGATACGCACATCATTCATCCTTAAGAAAAATTTTATCCAAAATTTAAAAAGACATTTAGTTATAATATTGGTTATTTTCTTGTTAAGTTTCGGAAATTCTATAGCTCAAAGTCAATCCTCAAAAGGTGAAGTTTATGTAGCTACTAATGGAATTATGAAATGGACAAAAAACAATGAAGAAGTTCATGGTTTTGGTGTAAACTATACGGTTCCTTTCGCACATGGTTATCGCACAGCAAAACATTTGAATATTAATCTCAAAAAAGCAATAGACAATGATGTGTATCATTTCTCACGTCTTGGATTTGATTTATACCGTATTCATGTTTGGGATACAGAAATAAGTGACACACTTGGAAACCTTATAGAAAATGAACATTTAGACGCTTTTGATTATTTATTAAAAAAGTTAAAAGAAAAAAATATTAATTTCATTATTACCCCAATTGCTTTTTGGGGAAACGGTTGGCCAGAGCCTGATGAAAACATGCCAGGTTTTTCAAATAAATATGGCAAAAATGACTGTCTTACGAATCCTGAAGCAATAAAAGCACAACAAAATTATTTATTTCAGTTTTTAAACCATGTGAATCCATATACTGGAGTTGCTTATAAAGATGAACCAAATATTATTGCATTTGAAATTAGCAATGAGCCACATCATAGAGGTGATGCTGAAAGTGTTACTAAATTTGTGCAAGGAATGACAAATTCAGTACGTAAAACAGGAACTAAAAAACCAATTTTTTACAATATAAGTCACGCTGTTCATTTTGCAGATGCTTATTTTAGTGGTGGTATTCAAGGTGGAACCTTTCAGTGGTATCCAACGGGTTTAGGATATCAAAGAGAATTATCTGGGAACCTTTTACCTAACGTGGATGCGTATAAAATTCCTTTTGAAGAAATGATAAAAAAACACAAAGGAGCAAAATTGGTTTATGAATTTGATGCAGCCGATGTTGGAAAATCCTATATTTATCCTGCTATGGCAAGAAGTTTTAGAGAAGCTGGCATTCAAATTGCCACACACTTTGCCTACGACCCAACGTATTCTGCAAATGTAAATACCGAATACAATACGCATTATATGAATTTGGTTTATACACCTCAAAAAGCTTTGAGTTTAATGATTACATCTGAAGCGTTTCATCAAATTCCAATGCATAAAAACTTTGGAAAATATCCTGACAATACCTCTTTTGATAATTTCAAAGTTGATTATCAAAATGACCTAGCAGAGTATAATTCAACCCATAAATTTATTTATACAAATAACACTTCTACAAAACCATTAAATGAGAAGAAACTTAATCAAATAGCCGGTTTTGGAAATTCTGAAATAGTTAACTATGAAGGAAAAGGCGCTTACTTTTTGGATAAGTTAAGTAAAGGTGTTTGGAGATTAGAAGTAATGCCCGATGCTGTTTGGGTAGACAATCCGTTTGGACACAATAGTCCTAAAAAAATTATTGGAGTTGTAAATTGGGCAGCGTGGAAAATGAAAATTAACCTAAATGATTTAGGTTCAAACTTTAGTATTGAAGCAATTAATGATGAAAATATTTTTTCTCCACAAATTTATAAAACCTCGTTTTCTATCATGCCTGGAACTTATATTTTAAGTAAAAAAGGAATTTCTAAAAATTGGTCTTCAAAAGATGAATGGAAAAATAATAAATTAAATGATTTTTTTGCTCCGAAGAGTAATGTAACAAAAACATATTTAAAACACATCCCTGTTAAAGAAATTTCAGAGAATAGTGAATTGGAAATCACAGCTCAAATTGTAGCTCAAAAAAATCCTGAAAAAGTTGAATTATGGTCATATAATGGTTTTAAAAGAGAAATTCTTACCATGAAAAAAAATGGGTATAATTATTCCGTAAAAATACCATCTGAGATAATAAAAACGGGTTATTTAAATTATCAAATTATTGTAAAAGAAGAAGATGAGTCTATAACATTCCCTGCAAATTTAGAAGGCGAACCTAATGATTGGGATTTTTACGAAAGAAGTACTTATGAAATTTCCATTGTTCCTAATTCAAATCCTATTTATCTTTTTAATGCCAAAAAAGATGCTGATTTATTGGTTAAAGAATGGCGAAATACATTTAAATTGGTACCAACCAAAAATGAAGATGAAGCAGAATATCAACTAAATATTGAGAAATTATTTGTGCAGGACAATGAAAATTTAAATGCCGAACCAATTTATGATTATAGTTTCAAACATTTTATTTTAGATAAGATTGAAGGACGAAAAACAGATTTATCTTCAAAAGAAAATCTTATCTTTTATGGCCGCGCTTTAAATAACAAACCCTGTAAATTGCAAATAGCATTTGTAATGAATGATGGCTCTTCATTTGGGAAAATTATTGAAATTGGTACTGAACTAAAAGAATACAAACTTTCTCTAAATGATTTAAGCCCTGTAAAAACAGTTACGCTTCCAAGACCTTATCCAAGCTTTTTATCATATTATTTGGAGCATGGTATTCGTTCAAATTTTGATATTAAAAATAGTGAAAGTATCCAATTTTCAATAGGCCCTGGTATTCCAAATAATGAATTAGAAGATGCTCACGGGATAAGTATAATTAGTGTTTCTTTGAAATAAATACAAAACATTATTTAGTAACTTTGCCACTTTAAAATTCTATGTGTGGAAAATACGAACGAAAATTCAATTAACCTCAATAAATATATTAGCAGTACTGGGATTTGTTCTCGTAGAGAGGCTGAAAAGTTAATTTTAGAGGGCAAAGTAACAATTAACGAGAAACCTACTCAATTAGGAAATCGTGTTGCTGAAGGTGATGTAGTTAAAATTAACGGTAAACTTTTACAAGTTAAACCCACAACTTTATATATTGCATTTAATAAACCTATTGGGATTGTTTGCACAACGGATATAAAAGAACGTAAAAATATTATAACCTATATCAATCATCCTGAGCGTCTTTTCCCTATTGGCAGATTAGATAAACCATCAGAAGGTTTAATTTTTTTAACCAATGACGGTGATATTGTAAATAAGATTCTTCGAGCAGGAAATAATCACGAAAAAGAATATATTGTAACTGTTCGTCAAAAAATCACGACTGATTTTATTCAAAAAATGAGTCAAGGAATTCCTATTTTAGGAACGTTAACCAAAAAATGTATCGTTGAAAAACTGACTGATTTTACCTTCAGAATTATTTTAACTCAAGGTTTAAACAGGCAAATTAGAAGAATG
>NZ_JBFFOE010000096.1:0-8808 GCF_041562875.1 Lutibacter sp.
GATTTGAGAATCTTCTTTATAGGCTTTTTCTATGGCAGGAATCATTTCCTGCTTTGTTTTTGCTTTAGAAATTCCAAAACTAGAACCCGCATTGTTAGGTTTTACAAAACAAGGTAAGCCAACTTTTTTAATAATTTCTTCCACATTAATTTCATCGCCTTTATTTAAAAAATAAGATGTAGCGGTTTTTATGCCATATTGTTTTACTACACTTAAACAATCACGCTTATTAAAGGTTAAAGCCATTTGGTAAAATGGTGCGGAAGTATGTTTTAATCCAATCAATTCAAAATAAGCCAAAATAGTTCCGTCTTCACCAGGATGTCCATGAATTGCATTAAAAACACAATCGAAAATTAGTTTTTTGCCATTAATTTCAGTTGTAAAATCGTGTCTATTTATAGGGAATTCTTTGTTGTCATCATCAACAAGTACCCATTTATTTTTAAGAATATGTACTTTATAAGTATTGTATGTTTCTTTTGAAATGTTTTTATAAACTACAGCGCCACTCTTCAATGAAATATCAACTTCTGAAGAATAACCACCCATTATTATGGCAATATTTTTTTTCATTTTATGTTTATAACTTTAACTACAAACTTACATATTTAAAGTTTAATGTTGAAAAGTTTGTAGTTAAAAAAACTGAATAACAACAAAATCTTAAAGTTTAAAGTTGCTACTTTAAACTTTAAGAAAATGGGTGATGAATAGCTTTTATTGTTGTTTCTCTTCAATAATTTATCACTTTTATGGATTAATTATTTAGAATTATGAAATTTTTATTAATAATTACAATGTTTTAACGTTTAAACTTTTGATCTTTTAAACTCAAAAAAAAGTATCTTTGCACAAATTAAAAAAAGAGAATATGAGTCTTATTCAATTTATAAAATCTAAAACGTTTTTAAAGCAATTGCTTTTTGCATTTGTAGGCTTAACAATATTTATTTTTGTGGTAATTAAATGGTTAAATATTACAACCAACCACAACCAAAAAATAGAAGTGCCTAACTTGGAAAAGATGAGTATAGAAAAGGTTGAAAAAACATTGAATGAATTAAATTTGAATCTAGTAGTTATAGATTCTACAAGTTATAATCCATTATACCCAAAAAAATCTGTAATAGAACAAAGTCCAGAAGCAGGTGACTTTGTTAAAGAAGGACGAAAAATTTATTTAACCTTGAATCCTTCAGGTTATGCAAATGTAGAAATACCTGACTTATTAGGTAAAACTAAAAGACAAGTTAATTCTCAATTAATTGCCATTGGATTTAGAATAAGTGAAAATGATGTTTATGTTTCAGACATAGCAAAAGATGTTGTTAGAGGTTTAAAATTTAACGGAAAAGATTTAAAAGCGGGGGATAAAATTCCACAAAATTCTGAAATCACATTAAAATTAGGTGATGGAAACGAAGGAGGTCAGTTTAATCAAGAAAAAACAGAGGAAGAAAACTAATGAATGTTGAAGAATTAGAAAAAGAAGAATTTTACGAGCACTTTAGATATATTGCTAACGATGGTCAAGAGCCATTGAGAGTTGATAAATTTTTAATGAATTTTATTGAAAATACGACTCGAAATAAAGTACAACAAGCGGCAAAGGCAGGAAATATTTTAGTGAATGAAATTGCTGTAAAATCAAATTATAAAGTAAAGCCAAAAGATGTGGTTCGTGTTGTTTTGGCACATCCACCACACGAAAATCTATTGGTTGCAGAAGATATTCCTTTAGATATTTTATTTGAAGATGATCAGGTTATTGTTGTGAACAAATCTGCTGGAATGGTAGTGCATCCAGGTCACGGAAATTATAGCGGAACCTTGGTAAATGCATTAATTCATCATATTGAAAATTTACCAACAAATTCTAATGAACGCCCAGGTTTGGTTCATAGAATTGATAAAGACACAAGTGGTTTGTTGGTAGTTGCAAAAACTGAATATGCGATGGCACATTTATCAAAACAATTTTTTGATAGATCTACAGAGCGTTTATATTATGCATTGGTTTGGGGAAATGTAGTTGAAGATGAAGGTAAAATAGAAGGACATATTGGAAGAAGTTTAAAAAACCGACTTCAAATGAGTGTTTTTCCTGATGGTGAATTTGGGAAACCTGCAATTACGCATTATAAAGTTATTGAGCGTTTTAGTTATGTTACTTTGGTGCAGTGTAAGTTAGAAACGGGTAGAACACATCAAATTAGAGCACATTTTAAACATATTGGGCATACACTTTTTAATGATGAGCGTTACGGAGGTGATGGTATTTTAAAAGGAACTACGTTTACTAAATACAAACAGTTTGTTGAAAATTGCTTTAAAGTTTTACCAAGACAAGCACTTCACGCAAAAACTCTTGGATTTGAGCATCCAATTACAAAAGAATTTATGCAATTTAATTCGGAAATACCACAAGATATTGTTGAGTGTCTTGAAAAGTGGAGAACTTATACCGAAAATCAAAAGTATTAAAATGAGCCGAGCATAACAAATTTGATACTTTAAGGAATGATTAATAGCGAACAGCAGTTGTTGCCACTAAAAAAAAATTAAACAGATGAAAGAATTTGATGTTGAAAACTGGAAGCGAAAAGATCAATATAAGTTTTTTAAAACCTATGAAGATCCATTTTTTAATATTACAGCTAATTTAGAAGTCACTAACCTTTATCGTTATTGTAAACAACATCATCTTTCTTTTTCATTAGCGTGTTTGTTTGTTGCTATAAAAAGTATAAATGAAATTCCAGAGTTTAAACTTCGTTTTAAAAATGATAAGGTGGTGTCTTTTGATTTGGTAAATATTGGCTCTACTGTTTTAAATGATGATCACACATTTTCATTTTGTGATTTCCCATATAAGTTTTCAATAATTGAGTTTATTGAAAGCGCAAAAGCAATAATTGAAAATCATAAAAAAGGAATAAAGTTTGATGCAAATGAAAATGAATTGGCAATTGTGCACTGCTCAACCATTCCTTGGGTTTCATTAACAAGTGTTAAACATGCAAGGAAAGGAGATGAGAAAACAATGGGAGTGCCAAAGATTGTTTTTGGGAAATGGTTTGAAGAAGCTGAATTAAAAAAAATACCCTTTTCAGTTGAAGTACATCATGCATTATTGGATGGTTTTCATGTAGGTCTTCTTTTTGAAAAAATGCAACTTTATATAAATGAACTAGCATAATTTTTTACTATTTTAAAATAACTACTTCATATTAAAATTGGCATAAATTATAACTAAATAATTGTAATTTTGTTTTACACTGAAAATGTAAAAAATGAAAATAGTAATATCACCAGCCAAATCATTAGATTTAGAAACTAAACCACCAACTTCACAATTTACAGAAGGCATATTTTTAGATGAAGCTTCAAGATTAAATGAAGTTCTAAAGAAGAAATCTCCAAAAAAGTTATCAGAATTAATGAATATTTCTTCCAACTTAAGTGAATTAAACTGGCAAAGAAATCAAGATTGGCAATTACCATTTACTTTAGAAAATGCAAAACAAGCAATTTTTGCATTTAAAGGCGATGTTTATATTGGATTAGATGCATATACACTTTCAGAAAATAAAATAGCCCAACTTCAAAATAAATTAAGAATACTATCAGGACAATATGGTTTGCTAAAGCCATTAGATTTAATGCAACCTTATCGTTTAGAAATGGGTACTAAATTAAAAGTGGGCAAAAATGATAACTTATATCAATTTTGGGATGCAACAGTTACTAATGCTTTAAATGAAGAATTAAAAAATGATGAGGTGTTTATTAATTTAGCCAGTAACGAGTATTTTAAAGTAATTAAAACGAAACTATTAAAAGTTCCTGTAATTACTCCCATTTTTAAAGATTATAAAGATGGTAAACTAAAAATGATTAGTTTTTTTGCGAAAAAGGCTCGTGGCTTAATGGTGCGATTTATAATTGATAATGCTATTGAAAATATTGAAGATTTAAAGAAATTTAATTCAGAAGGATATGCATTTGATATGAATTTATCAACTGAAAAGGAATTAGTTTTTACACGATAATTTATTAATTTTTTATAAATTGTATTGTTTTTTTATATATGTTTGTTCCTTTGTTTTACAAACAATATAAATAGATGTTTTTAAAATTGAAACTTGTTTATAATGAAATTTTTAGGTAGCAGTGTACTTATAAAGTACAGTGAGAAGTTTAGAAAAATGCAGACTTCTTTTAAATACATTTTTAAAACTTATGACTCCATTCAAGTCCTAAGTAAAAATAACGTATCTTTAGTATTAAGAGTATGATTTTAATTTTTTAACATTGTTAATGATAGCCAAATTTCATGGCATTATAATAAATTTTTTAACTTAAAATAGTAATGAATACTAAATATATCGATTTAATAAATCAAACATTTGATTTCCCCCAAGAAGAATTTAAAGTTGACTCGAAGAAGCACTTACATTTTCATGATATAGATACAATGGAGCTTGCTGAAAAATTTGGCACACCTTTAAAATTTACCTACTTACCAAAAATTAGCGAAAATATTCAAAAGGCAAAAGGATGGTTTAAAGAAGCAATGCGTAAGAATAAATACAAGGCAAAATATCATTACTGTTATTGTACTAAAAGTTCACACTTTAAGCATGTGTTAGATGAAGCATTAAGTAACGATATCCATATTGAAACATCTTCGGCAATTGATATTGATATTGTTGAAAGCCTTAAAAAAAGCGGTAAAATTACTGATAAAACCTATGTTCTTTGTAACGGATTTAAAAGAGATGAATATATAAAAAATATTCAAAAATTAATAAATAGTGGACATAAAAACTGTATTCCTATTATAGATAATTATGAGGAAATTGATTTACTTACTAATGGCTTACGTAAAAAAATTAATATTGGTATAAGAATTGCTTCAGAAGAAGAACCTAAATTTGAATTTTATACATCTCGTTTAGGGATTGGATATAAAAATATAGTTGAATTTTATAGAAGAGATATTAAAGAAAACAACAAAGTAAATTTAAAGATGTTGCATTTCTTTATAAATACGGGTATTAAAGATAATGCGTATTATTGGAACGAATTAAGTAAGTGTTTAAAAGTTTATATTAGTTTAAAACGAATTTGCCCATCGTTAGATAGTTTAAATATTGGAGGAGGATTCCCAATAAAAAATTCATTGGCTTTTGATTACGATTATGAATATATGATTAATGAAATTATATCTCAAATTAAAATTGCTTGTGATGAAGCCGAAGTTCAAGTACCGCATATTTTTACGGAGTTTGGCAGTTATACCGTTGGTGAAAGTGGAGGGGCATTGTATAAAGTATTATATCAAAAAAAGCAAAACGATAGAGAGCGTTGGAATATGATTAATTCTTCATTTATTACTACATTGCCGGATAGTTGGGCTATAAATAAACGGTTTGTTTTATTACCTTTAAATAGGTGGAACGATAATTATGAGCGTGTTTTATTAGGTGGTTTAACTTGTGATAGTGATGATTATTATAATTCTGAGCAACATATAAATGCTATTTATATGCCAGTTTACAAAGAAGAAAAACCTTTATACATTGGTTTTTTTAATACGGGTGCCTATCAAGAATCAATTGGCGGATATGGAGGTTTACAACATTGTTTAATTCCTCAGCCAAAACATATAATAATTTCGAAAGACAAAGACGGAAAATTAGAATATAAAGTTTTTAAAGAAAAACAAACAGCAAATGACTTTTTAAAAATATTGGGATATGAATAAAAGAACGTACGCAGGAATTCCTGAACAATACGCTAAAATTGAAACTTCAAAAGTAGTTTTAATTACGGTTCCTTATGACGGAACAAGTACTTGGCAAAAGGGAGCTGATAAAGGTCCTGAAGCTTTTTTAAATGCTTCAGAAAATATGGAACTATATGATATAGAAACAGATTCTGAAGTTTATAAAAATGGTATATTTTTAGCGGATGCAGTAACAGAAAATTCTTCACCTGAAAAAATGGTTGAAGCTGTTCATGCCGCAGCCAAATCATTTATAATAAAAAATAAATTTGTTACTTTATTTGGTGGGGAGCATTCAATTTCTATAGGTTCAATTAGAGCTTTTCATGAATGTTTTGACAGTTTAACTGTGGTGCAAATTGATGCCCATGCTGATTTGAGAAAAGAATATGATGGCTCTAAGTGTAATCATGCGTGTGCTGTATATGAAGCAAGTCAAAATACAAATTTAATTCAAGTAGGAATTAGAAGTATGGACAAAGCTGAAAAAACAGTGATGGATACGGATAAAGTATTCTTTGCACACGATTTAGCACAAGATGATTATTGGATGGAAAATGCTATTGATTTAATGACAAATAATGTATTTTTGACAATAGATTTAGATGCCTTTGATCCATCAATAATGCCATCAACTGGTACACCAGAACCTGGAGGACTTTTATGGTATGAAACATTAGAATTTTTGAAGAAAATCTTTAAAGAAAAAAACGTGGTTGGGTTTGATATTGTTGAATTATGTCCAAATGAAAAGGAAAAATCATCAGATTTTCTAGCAGCCAAATTGTATTACAAAATGTTAAGTTATAAGTTTGTTGATATTAGTGAAACTGATTACGATAACATTGATGGTTATAAAAAACCAACTAATAAAAACTCAAAATTTGAAGACGAAGATAATGACTACTAAAGGAGCAATTTCACAATTTATAGAAAAGTATTATTTACATTTTAACTCAGCAACCGTTGTTGATGCAGCTAAAGAATATGAAAATCAGTTGGCATCAGGTTCTAAAATGCTGGTTTCTTTAGCAGGAGCAATGAGTACGGCAGAATTAGGTAAGATTTTTGCCGAAATTATTAGACAAGATAAAGTTCAAATTATTTCATGTACGGGTGCAAACTTGGAAGAAGATATTATGAATTTAGTAGCACATTCTCATTATAAAAGAGTTCCAAATTATAGAGATTTAACACCTCAAGATGAATGGGATTTATTAGAAAAAGGTCTAAATAGAGTTACAGACACTTGTATTCCTGAAGAGGAAGCTTTTAGACGTTTACAAAAACATGTATTCAAAATTTGGAAAGATGCAGAAGATAGAGGAGAACGTTATTTTCCACATGAATTTATGTATAAACTATTACTTTCAGGTGTGTTAGATCAATATCACGAGATTGACCCTAAAAACAGTTGGATGATAGCTGCTGCTGAAGCCAATTTACCTATGGTTGTGCCAGGTTGGGAAGATAGCACTATGGGGAATATTTTTGCTTCATATGTCTTAAAAGGCGAATTAAAAGCAAGTACAATGAAGTCAGGAATTGAATATATGACTTTTTTAGCTGATTGGTATACTGATAATTCTAAAAATGGAATTGGATTTTTTCAAATAGGAGGAGGTATCGCAGGAGATTTCCCAATTTGTGTAGTACCTATGCTATATCAAGATATGGAACGACCAGAAACACCATTTTGGAGTTACTTTTGTCAAATTTCCGATTCAACAACAAGCTATGGTTCTTATTCAGGCGCTGTTCCAAATGAGAAAATAACTTGGGGTAAATTAGATATTAATACTCCAAAATATATTATAGAATCGGATGCAACAATAGTTGCTCCGTTAATTTTTGCCTATTTATTAAACATGTAATTTTTAAAGATGAAGAGAGTAATTGTAGATTATGCTAAATTAACGAGCGATATATTAGACCTATTAGTTGAGAAATTTCCAACTGGTTATGGTTATAAAGATATTATCACTTTTAAGAATGCGAAGGATGAAACAGTTAGAGCTGTAGAAGTAAGAACAGAAGATACTATTTATCTTGTTAAAATTAGTTTGAAATTGGAAGAGACTATGGAAGATTATGATGCTGATGAAGATAATTTTGATGATGCATATGATAATGATTTTGAAGGAGTTGCTGAAGATGAAGTTGAAGAGGATGATTAAAAATGATTCCTTTTAAAAATAAAAAAACCTGCTATAAGCAGGTTTTTTTATTAAATTAGAATATTAATTTACTTAATATTTAGATTCTTTACCTAATTCTTTTACTAATAAATAATAAACAATTGCTCTGTATTTATTTCTATTAGATTTTCCCATTTTTTCCATAACAGCTTCTATAGCATTATCTAGTTTAGCACCGTCTGAAAGTCCTAACTTTTTAATTAAGAAGTTGTTTTTTACAGTTGCCAATTCCTTTTCATCAGACCCAGATACTGTTTCAGCATCTTTTTTGTAAATTGAAGGTCCTAAACCTTTAGTAACTTTTGTAAATAAATCAGCATCAAAGCTAATCCCTAAATCTTTCATTGCACCCTGATAAAGGGCTATTTTTTCATCAAATTTACTCATGAGTAACGATTTTTTTTTATTAATAATAAATTTCCTTATTTCAAATATAAAAAATATTATTTGTTTAAAGATAATTTATTTTAACAATCTGAGATATTCACACTTAAGGGTTAACCTCCTTCAGAAGTTTCTTTAATATTTAGAGTTCATATTAAAAAAAAACTGAAAAAACCTCCCATTTTAATTTTTTTAGTGTTTAAATAGGACGCCTTTGTAAACTATGAATAATGTCAATTTTGCAAGATTGCAAAGGCTCTGTTGGCTTGTTAAATGACAATTAAAGGAATGATTCTTTTTAATTGTGACAAGTTGACATATTTTTTTCAATGGCATAATCATTGACTATTTGAAGTTGTAGTTTAAAAAAAATAAGAACAAAAAATAAAATAGTAAAGTTATGGGTAAAATAATAGGAATAGATTTAGGAAC
>NZ_JBFFOE010000097.1:0-8786 GCF_041562875.1 Lutibacter sp.
AGCAATATACTTATTCCCAATAATATTTACGTTTTCTGTTTTAGGATCCTTTTTAGGAACTTTTTTAACCCAACCCACAAATATGAATACATTAAAGTCTTTTTATCAAAATGTACATCCTTGGGGTTGGTGGAAACCAGTTTGTTATGAATTAAAAAAAGAAGATCCATCCTTTACAAAGAATACAGAATTTTGGAAAGATATGGGTAATAGTGTAATCGGTATTGTTTGGCAATCTAGTATGATTGTTTTACCAATCTATTTTATTATTAGAGATTATCCTAAAGCATTAATCTCATTATTTGTATTTTTGGTAACCTCAATTATTTTAAAATATACATGGTTAGATAAAGTTAGAAAGCTTAAAAATTAAATGGTCAAAAAAAAATAATTAAAAAGGTATAAGTTATAATTATAAAAAAAGTTTAATTAAATAAAACATATAAAGTGAGTAGTATTCCTTGGCAAGAAAAACCTGAAAATTGTAATGATGTTGTTTGGAGATATTCTGAAAATCCAATAATTAAAAGAAATCACATTCCTTCATCTAACAGTATTTTTAACAGTGCAGTAGTTCCTTTTGAAGGAGGTTTTGCAGGTGTTTTTAGATGTGATAATAAAGCGGTTCAAATGAATATTTTTGCTGGTTTTAGTAAAAATGGAATTGATTGGAACATCAATCATGAACCAATTGTTATGAAATCTGGAAATACAGAAATGATTGATTCTGATTATAAATACGACCCTCGTGTTGTATTTATTGAAGATAGATATTGGATTACGTGGTGTAATGGTTATAACGGACCAACAATAGGTATTGGATATACATTTGATTTTAAAGAATTTTTTCAATGTGAAAATGCCTTTTTACCATTCAATAGAAATGGTGTATTATTTCCACAAAAAATAAATGGAAAATATGCCATGTTAAGCCGCCCAAGCGATAATGGACATACGCCATTTGGCGATATTTACATTAGTTATAGTCCAGATATGAAATACTGGGGAGAACATCGTTGTGTAATGAAAGCAACTCCTTTTGAAGATAGCGCTTGGCAATGTACCAAAATTGGTGCTGGACCAATTCCAATTTTAACTAAAGATGGTTGGTTAATGCTGTATCATGGAGTTATTAATACCTGCAACGGATTTAGATATGCTATGGGGGCTGCAATTTTAGATGAAAATCAACCAGATAAAGTTAAATACAGAACACAACCTTATTTATTAGGACCACATGTAAATTATGAGCAAGTAGGAGATGTTCCAAATGTAGTATTCCCTTGTGCAGCCTTACATGATATTGAAGATGATAAGTTAGCCATTTATTACGGTGCTGCAGATACTGTTGTAGCAATGGCATTTGGAAGAATTAGTGAAGTGATACAATATACAAAGGATAACAGTTTATAAAATCTAAATTTCATGTATTTAAAACTTAAATTTTCAACTCTTTTATTAGGCTGTTTTTCAATTATAAGTTGTGCGCAGTCTAAAAATGAAATTATACCTGAAAGTTATATTGCGTATAAAACTTCGGAAGAAATAAAAATTGATGGAGATGAAACGGATGTTTCTTGGAGTAAAGTAGCTTGGTCTGATTCTTTTATAGATATTGAAGGCGTTAAAAAGCCAACTTACAAAACACAAATTAAAATGCTTTGGGATGAAACTTATTTTTATGTGTTAGCAAAACTTGAAGAACCTCATGTATGGGGAGATATTAAGGAACATGATGCTATTGTTTTTTATAATAATGATTTTGAGGTGTTTATAGATCCAGATGGAGATACTCACAATTATTACGAGCTTGAAATGAACGCCTTAAATACAACTTGGGATTTATTTATAAGCAAACCCTATAGAGAAGGAAATGTTGTTTTAAATGATTGGAATGTTACCGGATTAAAATCTGCCGTGAAAGTAAATGGAACTTTAAACAATTCAAAGGATATTGATAAAGGTTGGGTGATTGAACTAGCAATTCCTTGGGCTGCATATAAAACATCTTATTTTGAAAAAAATGTTCCTATAGACAAGTTTTGGAGAGTTAATTTTTCAAGAGTGAATTGGAATTTTGAAATTATTGATGGAAAATATGAAAGAAAGAAAGATGCTGAAGATAATTTTTTACCTGAGAATAATTGGGTTTGGTCTCCAACAGGTGTGATAAACATGCATGAACCTGAAAAATGGGGATATGTTTATTTCTCTTCAAAAAAAGTAGGTGAGAAAGATAGTTTCAATATTCCACAAGATGAAAAAATTAAGTGGGAGTTGTACAAATTGCATAGAGCCCAAAAAGTTTATTTTGAAAAGCATCAATCTTATGCAAAATCAATAGATAGTTTAACAACTGTATCAATTATTGTGGATCATAAAACGTTAAAACCTTTAATTGAAAATCATAGTACAGGATACAATTTAACCATAATAAGTCCATTTTCCAATAAAACGTTAATAGTAAAAGAAGATGGTAAATTCATATCTAAATAAGTTAACAATGAAATTACACAAGTTATTATTTTTCGCGTTAGCACTAAGCATAGTTTCGTGCAAAGAAAAAGTAGAAAAGGAAAGTAGTATTGAAAAACCTAAAACCGAATTTGAATTTGGGGTTTGGATTTCCGCTAATAATGAAAAGTCTAATGAAGACTACGCAGCGGAATTCATTAAATATAAAAATGCTGGGATTGATGAGGTGTTAATAAATACGGGAACAGATCCATTTTTGTTAAAGAGAATTACTCCAATAGCAACAGAAAAAGGATTAAAAGTTCATGCGTGGATTATGGCTATGAATCGCCCAGGAGATTCTATTGCATTAAAACATCCAGAATGGTATGCCGTAAGTAGAGAAGGTAAATCTTGTTATGATACTCGACCATATGTAGATTATTACCAATGGTTGTGCCCAACAAGAAATGAATCACGAGAGCATATTTTAGGTTTGGTTGAAGAATTAGCAAAAGTTGATGGTGTTGAAAGTGTGCATTTAGATTATATTCGTTTTTCTGATATTTTCTTGCCTATTGGTTTATTGCCAAAGTATAATTTAATACAAGAAACAGAACTTCCACAATTTGATTTTTGCTACTGTGATGTTTGTGTGAGTGAGTTTGAAAAATTACACCATAAAAATCCGAGAGATATTCAAAATACTTCTATAGATATGGAGTGGAAACAATTTAGATTAAATGCAGTTAAAAAAGTAGTTGACGAAGCTTATGAAATTGTGCATAAATACAATAAAAAATTAACTGCTGCGGTATTTCCTTATCCAGAAATGGCAGACCATATGGTGCGTCAACGTTGGGATAAATGGACGATTGATGAAGTATATCCTATGATTTACCATGGTTTTTACAATGAAGAAATTGATTGGATTGGTTTTGCAACCAAACAAGGTGTGGAAGATGTAAAAGACAAGGGGATAAGCGTAAATACTGGAATTTATATGCCAGATTTTAAATCTGTTGAAGAATTAAAGGAAGCTATTTTATTAGCAAAAGAAAATGGAGCAAAAGGTGTTACATTTTTTGATGGACCAGCTTTAACTTCAGCATATTTAAAAGCAATTAAAGAAACAAAGGAAAGCTTAAAATAAAGGTTAATGAAAAAATACGGACTTGCATTTATCATAGTTTTGTCGCTTACTATTGGTTGTAGTAAACAAGAAAGGGGGTCGCTAAAACTAACCAATTATGTAAATCCTTTTATAGGAACTGATGGACCGGGGAATACCTATCCAGGTGCTACTGTTCCTTTTGGGATGGTGCAATTAAGTCCAGATATTGGTATTCCGGGTTGGGATAGAATCTCAGGATATTTTTATAAAGATTCTATTATTACCGGATTTTCCCATTTGCATTTATCTGGAACTGGAGCAGGTGATTTATACGATATTTTAGTAATGCCTACTAACAGTAAATTTTCAAAAAGAATAAAAGAAAATAATTTTAAGCCTTTTTCAAGTTTTTCTCATGAAAAAGAATCTGCCTCACCAGGTTATTATTCAGTTGATTTGTTAGACTATGGTATTAAAGCAGAATTAACAGCAACTGCAAGAACTGGAATTCATCAATTCACTTTCCCAAAAGATGATAAATCACAAATTCATATAGATTTAGGATATGCCTTAAATTGGGATAGTCCAACTGAAACTTATTTAAAAGTAGTGAATAAAACCACTATTGAAGGTTATAGAAAATCTACAGGTTGGGCAAAAGACCAACGAGTGTATTTTGTAGTTAAAGTATCTAAAGCATTTGATTCCTTCCAACTTTTTGAAAATGATTCATTAGTAACTTCTTCAGCTTTAGGGAAAAACACTAAAATAATTTTAAATTATAATACTTCTGAAAACGAACAAATAGTTTTAAAAAATGGTGTTTCAACAGCTAATATTGAAGGAGCCTATAAATCGTTGGAAATTGAAGCTCCAGATTTCAATTTTGAAAATTATAAAGCAAAAGCAAGTGAAGATTGGGAGCAAGAATTGCACAAGATTGAAATTTTAACTTCAGATGAAACTAAAAAGCAGCTATTTTATACTATGTTGTATCAATCTATGCTGGCACCAACGTTATTAAGTGATCTTAATGGAAATTACAAAGGAGCAAACGATACCATTGTAAAGGCTGAAGGATTTAATAGATACGACACGTTTTCTTTATGGGATACGTACAGAGCTGCGCATCCTTTATATACAATTATTCATCCAAAAAGAGTTTCAGATATGGTGAATTCTTTACTGGCTCATTATAAAGAAACTGGTTTGTTGCCAGTTTGGTCTATGCAAGGGAATGAAACAAATATGATGATTGGTTACCATGCTGTTCCTGTTGTTGTGGATGCTTATTTTAAAGGAATTGAAAATTTTGACATTGAATTGGCTTATGAAGCTTGCAAAGCAAGTGCTATGGACAATTCCAGACAAATTGGCGAATATAAAAAATTGGGTTATGTTCCTGTTGATGAATACCATGAAAATTGGTCGGTTTCTAAAACACTTGAATATGCTTATGATGATTGGTGTATTGCACAATTTGCAAAAGCTTTAGATAAAACTACAGACTTTGAATATTTTTTTAAACGTTCAGAAAATTGGCGAAATGTGTACGATTCTCAGAGCACATTTATGCGTCCAAAACTAAAAGACGGATCATTTGTGACAGCATTTATTCCAAAGGAATACACGCCCTATTTTTGTGAAAGTAACGCTTGGCAATATTTTTGGTCGGTTCCTCAAAATATTGAAGGCTTAGTTAAAGAAGTGGGTAAAAAAGAACAATTTGAAATGAAATTGGATACGATGTTTTCATTAAAACCACTTCCAGAAGATAAACTGCCAATATTTAGTACTGGAATGATTGGTCAATATGCACATGGAAATGAGCCAAGTCACCATGTTGCTTATTTATATAATTACGTTGAAAAACCTTGGAAAACGCAAAAAATAGTTCGAGAAATTTTAGAAACACAGTACAAAAATGCACCAGATGGACATTGTGGAAATGAAGATTGTGGACAAATGTCATCTTGGTACATATTTAGCTCATTAGGTTTTTATCCAGTGAATCCTGCACAAGGAATTTACAGTTTTGGCTCGCCTTTATTTGATAGCGCAACCATAAATTTAGAAAACGGTAAAAAGTTTATTGTTGAAGCATTAAATAACAATGCTAAAAATATTTATATCCAAAACATTGAATTAAACGGTAAACTAATAAATAGAAATTATATTACTCACAATGAAATACTTGAGGGAGGAAAATTGATTTTTACAATGGGTGAGTTGCCAAATAAAATGAGTACAAATACAATGGCATTATCGTCGAAAATATATAATTAAACTAAGTTTATGTCAGATAGAAGAGATTTTATAAAAAAAGCAGCTCTAGGAACTATTGGAATTAGTGCCTTAATGGGTTGTGGAGAGATATCAAGAAAAATTGAAGATGAATCAATGACAGCTAATGTAAATAACCAAAAAAAACCTTTGATTATTTCTACATGGAATCATGGCATACCCGCTAATGAAGAAACTTGGAAACAATTAAAAAACAGAAAACCAGCATTAGATGCTATTGAAGCAGGGTTAAAAATACCAGAAGCTGATCCAAGCATTAGAAGTGTTGGGTATGGTGGTTTTCCAGACAGAGAAGGAAAAGTAACTTTAGATGCTTGTATTATGGATCATAACAGTAATTGTGGTTCGGTTTCTTTTTTGGAAGGAATTATGCATCCCATTTCAGTTGCTAAAAAAGTACTGCTAAACACGCCACATGTAATGTTGTCGGGTCAAGGAGCACTTCAATTTGCATTATCTGAAGGTTTTGTTGAAGAAAATTTATTAACAGAAGCTTCAAAAAAAGATTGGGAAAAATGGTTAGAAGAATCTAAATATAAACCCGTAATAAATATTGAAAACCACGATACAATTTCTATGCTGGTTATTGATGAAGATGGAAACCTTTCAGGTGGATGCACTACAAGTGGTGCCGCGTGGAAAATGCATGGACGCGTTGGGGATTCTCCAATTATTGGGGCAGGTTTATTTTTAGATAATGAAGTAGGAGCAGCTGCTGCAACTGGTTTAGGTGAAGCTGTTATTAGAACTGCCGGAAGTGCAATGGTTGTTGAGTTAATGCGCCAAGGAAAAACACCTTTTGAAGCATGTAAAGAAATTGTAGAACGTATTTATAACAAACATAAATATCATAAGGATATGGAATATTTGCAAGTTGGATTTATTGCATTAAATAAAAACGGAGAACACGCTGGGTACAGTTTAAGATCTGGTTTTAATTATGCTATTTGTGATGAAGAAAAAGGAAATAGAATGGAAGATACCCAATTTAAAATGTCTTGGGATAATAAAGAAAAATAATGATGAATATAAATTATCCAATAAAATTTGAACCTATTTTAAAAGATAAAATTTGGGGAGGAGAGAAATTAAAATTACTTTTTAACAAAAAATCAATTGGAAATGATATTGGTGAAAGTTGGGAGGTTTCAGATGTAGATGGAAATATTTCTGTAGTATCTAATGGGGATTTAAAAGGTCAATCTTTACAAGAGATTTTAAGACTTTATAAAGATGAATTGGTTGGGAAAAATGTGTATAAAAATTTCGGAGATAAATTTCCATTATTAATAAAACTTATTGACGCAAAGGAGGCATTAAGTATTCAAGTACACCCTAATGATGTTTTAGCAAAAGAGCGTCATAATTCATTTGGAAAAACTGAAATGTGGTACATAATGCAGGCTGAAGATAGTGGTAATTTAATAGTCGGTTTTAATAAAGATTCTTCAAAAGAAGAATATATAGAACACCTTGAAAGTAAAAGGCTTTTAAAAATTTTGAATCTAGAAAAAGTTAAAAAAGGGGATGTATATTTTATTCCAACGGGTAGAATTCATGCAATTGGAGCTGGAGTTCTATTAGCAGAAATTCAGCAAACAAGTGATATTACTTATAGAGTGTATGATTGGGATCGCTTGGATGATGCTGGAAATTCGAGAGAGTTACATACCGAATTAGCTGCAGACACTATTGATTATAGTTCCGAGAAACAATATTCAACGGATTATAATACTGCTGAAAATGTATCCACTCCTGTTGTAAGTTGTGATTATTTTACCACCAATATAGTTGTTGTAAACGGTGAAGTACAAATAGATAATTCAGCTAAAGATTCATTTGTTATTTATATGTGTGTTGAAGGTGAAGTTATCATTAAATATGGTAATTCAAAGGAAGAAAAGTTGGTAAAAGGTGAAACGGTTTTAATGCCTGCCAGCCTAAAAAAGTATCAATTTAAATCTAGTGAGAATTCAGAATTACTTGAAGTGTTTATTAAAAATTAAAAGGATTTAATTATATAGAAATGGAGAAAATACATTATTTAAAATTGGTTGCAGTTGTATTGTTTGTGTCACTTGCTTCATGCAATATGCAAAATAGAACCTTTTCAGAAAGTGATATTCAAATTATTCCAAAACCAGCTGAATTAACGCTTACAAAAGGTGTTTTCAAATTTTCAGAAAGTACTAAATTTGTTGTTGGTAACGAGTCTCAAAAAGAAATATCAAATGCTTTAATTAATAAGTTTCAAAAAGCCACAGGCTGGAATTTAAATGTAATTGAAGAAATTCCTCAAAATGATTATGTTCAATTTATTACGGATGCTAGTTTTGAAAATGAAGCATACAAATTAGAGGTAACTAGCCAAAAAATTAGCATTACAGCTAGTGGGAATGCTGGTTTTATTTACGGATTGGAATCAATTCGTCAGTTACTTCCGGTAGCAGTAGAAAGTTCAGAAATTGTATCAAATGTGGAATGGATAATTCCAACTATTGTTATAAATGATAAGCCTCGTTTTAAATGGAGAGGGTTGATGTTAGATCTTTCTCGTCATTTTTTCGATAAAGAATATATAAAAGAAGTGATTGATGGTTTAGCAATGCATAAAATGAATGTATTGCATTTGCATTTAGTTGATGATCAGGGCTGGAGAATTAAAATTAAAAAATATCCAAAATTAACTGAAGTTGGTGCTTGGAGAGTCGATCAGGAAGATAAACATTGGAATGCAAAAGATCCAGTTGCATCAGGAGAAAAAGGAACTTATGGAGGGTTTTTATCTCAGGAAGATTTGAAAGAATTGGTGAAATATGGTCAATCCAAAAATGTAGAAATTATTCCTGAAATTGAGATGCCTGCTCATGTTTCAAGTGCCATTGCAGCTTATCCAGAATTGTCTTGTTTTGAA
>NZ_JBFFOE010000098.1:0-8728 GCF_041562875.1 Lutibacter sp.
AGCAGCTCCATCTTCACCTGTTGCAAAAAGGTCTTGTGAATTATTTGTATCTTGTGTGTAAAGAGCTTCGTCATCAGCAATAGAATCAGAAGTACAAGAAGTTAATGCCATAAAAAATAAAGAAAATGCGAAAATAAATTTAATTGCTTTCATAATATTAAAGGTTTTAGGAAATTGAAAATATGTTTATAATTTTGTCTTCAGTTTATAAATTTACATTCTAAAGGTTTCGTTTTTTTAGAAAACCAATAAGCTGTATGTATTAAAACTTTTGACTAAAGTACTTTAATTAAGGTAGTTATAAGCCCCGTTTATATCTTCTTTAGTAAAACCGTAATATACAGGTGTAAAACCTGACTTTGTGAAAGGAAAATTTAATTTAAAGATTGGTAAGAATATTCTGATAAGTCTTTGTTCATACTTTCTATGTTACCAATATATGTTTTGGTAAATGGAACTTCATAATTATTTCTTTTAATAGTACATATGAATTTACCGTATTGAATTCTTGAAACATAATTTTTGTTAATAATATAACTCTTATGAATCCTATGAAAATGATTAGGTAAAATATCTTCAAATGTTTTAAGGGTTTTAAAAGCACTAATAATATTACCGTCACTCATATAAAAATCGGTATTATTATTATCAGCTTTTAAAAATAATATTTCATCTGTTTTTAAATATTGATAATCTTTATACGATTTTAAACAGATATTTTTTCTTGATTGTGCTGGGATTTTTTTTAAGACTTTTAAAACGGACTTTCTAATCTCTAATTCGGTTAAAGGATTTAATAAAAAATCAAAAAAACCATTTTTTATAACTTCATACACTTTGTCTTTTGAAGAAGATATTGCTATAAATACTGGAAAATCATCATTAAATAAATTTAATTCCTGAGCTAATTTAAATGGATTCTCAATAACGTTATCAATATTAAAAAAAACCAAATCTGGAGTTTCTTTTAATATGATGTTCATTGCACTGTTGTAATCACAAGAAGCGCCAATATAATTAAATTCATAATAATCTTCTAAAACATTTTTAATGCTTTGGATAGAATGAGGGTCGTTATCAATAATAAAATAGTTTCTCATAATTTTTTGGGGACAAATATTTAGTTTTACGCAAAACTACTAAAGTTTTAACAAAACATTGTGTGGTTTATCCTTCCTTTATTTATGGAAAACCCCATGCTTGTATAATTATATCTTACTTAATTTTATAATTGCAATATTAGTACGTTTTATTTTATATAACTTTAGTTAACCCCTTGTAAAGTTAATAGTTAAATTAATTATAATAACTTTTTGGTTAACAAGAAATGAAAAAAAAACTACGTAAATATAAAAAATCAAGAACTAAATCAGAAATGAAAAAAACGATACATAAGGATTCTAAAAGTAATGATACTAGCTTTAAAAGTTTAGATAATAACACCTCTAAAGACAACGTAGGACAGCAAAATAATAAATATCCAAGTGATATTCAGGGGTTATTTGAACGTTTAGGAATTGATTAACATCTTTTAAATAAGCCCCAAAATGTTAGTTTTAATTCTAAAATTTAGCCTTCTAATTTATTACTATTTAGTTATTATCATAACTAAATAGGATACTTTGATTTCTAACATATTTGCACAAATATTTTAATTATATTCATCAAAAAAGCTGCTAAAAATTTTAGTGGTTTTTTTAATTTTTAAAAGAAAATTTAAAGCTCGGCTATTAAAGAAAGAGATTTAATTATGGTTCAACCCTCCATTTTAAAATAAAGAACTTTGTATTATTAAAAAAGGTCAGTTTTATAAATTAAAAATGCCTTCAAAATTTGAAGGCATTTTTAACACATTTTATACTATATTTTTATTTTATCTTATTTTCTTGTATGTAAAACTCTTGATATAATTGCAATAAGCTCATTAAAGCTGTTATTAAATCTTTAGTTTCCAATAAAATACCAAAATACAATGTGGTGTTTTTAGGGCTTGATTCTTCTGTTCTAATTCTAGTAATTTGCTTATCAATAGATTCAGAAACATGATTTATTAGATCTTGCATATTATCAACCATTTTTGATAAATCATCAAAAGTCTTTTTACTAAAATTATTTTCAACGTCATTAAAAACACTTGTTAACATTTCATTAATCAATTTTAAATCAGCTATTTGAGGTTTCTTTAAATTTTTATGATTGTTGTTAACATGTTTAAAACTTGTAGCGGAAATAAATTCAATAGATTGAGTTACATCTTGTAAATAACCAAGAACCAATAAATAAAATCTACTCGCTTTTATTGAAGAAGTTGTATCATCTAAAGACTTAATAAAATAGAAGACTTCTTCTTTAAGTTCATCCAATTCTTTATTCAATTTTTTAACGTGCTTTTCAGTTTTAGAAAGTTTATTTAAATCATGGTTTGATAAATCGTCCACTACATTTGTGAATAGCTTATTTGAACGTTTTAAGACTTCTGAAATATGATCTGAACTTTCATTTATTACTTCTTTAATTGTTACTAATTCAGCTCGTTTAATATGTTTTTTTTCTTTTTTTTCTTTTTCTCTTCTAGTATGTCTTACTGTACTTCTCCCTAGTAAAAACAAAACAAGGATTAATAAAATTGATATAGAAACTAATTCTCCTAAATAAATTATATATAAAAAAACTGCAGCAACCGTAAATGCTGATAAAGCTGTTAAAAACCAACCTCCAATAACATTAAACACACCTGCAACTCTATATACTGCACTTTCTCTTCCCCAAGCTCTATCAGCTAATGAACTACCCATAGCAACCATAAATGTAACATAAGTTGTAGATAAAGGTAATTTTAATGAAGTTCCTAAAGAAATTAAAATACCAGCAACAAATAAATTTACTGAAGCTCTAACCAAATCAAAAGCAGGAAGTTCATACGTTTTGTCTTTAGGTAAATTAATTACAGGTTTTTGAAATTTAGAATCTATCCATTGAAGTGTTTTCTGTGGAAAAACTTTAATAATCAATTCATTAAAAACTATTGCACCTCTTACTACAGTTCTTGATGCTGCGTTAGATTGAAATTTTTCATGACCATCACCTTGTCTTGATAAGTTGATACCCGTTTCTATCACTGATTTTGCTTTTTTAGAAAACCAAAGTGTTATTACCATTATTAGACCAGCTAAAAACAAAAGTAAAGGCTGAGTTTGAACTTTTTCTGCTAATACACTCATTGGAAATTCATTCGCTGGAATTCCAGAAATGCTCCATTCTTGGTATGAATTCCAAGCTGCAATTGGCACACCTATAAAGTTTACCAAATCATTCCCTGAAAAAGCCATCGCCAATGAGAAAGTACCAATAACAATAATGAATTTTAAAATATTTATTTTAAATACTGATATTAATAATTGGGATAATAATGTCCAACCAATAAAACCATATAAAATAATTTGAAGTGTATTTCCTTCTATTAAATGTTTAAAACTACCATAAAAGGGTGTTCCTTTCATCCCTTTTACAAAAATAAAATAGGTAATTGCTGTAATTGCAAACCCTCCAAATAATGCGTTTATGTAACTTTTTCTTTTTTCAAAATGAAAAGAGTACAGTAATCGCGATATAAATTGCACTAAAGCACCCACTGTAAAAGCTATAAAAACTGACAATAAAATACCTGAAATAATAAGTAAAGCCTTTTCTGAATTTATATATTTACCTAAGCTTGATAAGGTTTCTGTTTCACTATTTGAAATTTTAATTAATGCCATTGCAACTGCTGCACCTAACAATTCAAAAACAATTGAAACAGTTGTAGAAGTTGGCATTCCTAATGAATTAAAAACATCTAACAGTAAAATATCTGTAATCATTACCGCCATAAAAATGAACATTATTTCATTAAAATAAAATTCACTAGGATTAAAAATTCCTTTTCTTGCAACTTCCATCATTCCACTTGAGGTAATTGCCCCAATTGCAACTCCTAAACTTGCAATTACTAAAATCCATTTAACAGAAATCGCTTTTGAGCCAATTGCTGAATTTAAAAAATTTACGGCATCATTACTAACACCAACAACTAAATCAATTACAGCTAGTACAACAAGTGCTACAAGCATTAAAATGTAAATATCTCCCATTTTTAAAATCTATAATAAGTTCGCAAAATTACCCTCAAAATTTAAGTTCAATGTTAAGTTAATGTTAACAATAGCCAAAAGCTAATATATGTCATGTTTTTTATGTGAAAAAACTTAAGTTATAAAATAATTAGAATTTTTTATAAAAAAAGAGTCTCAATTTAAAATTGAGACTCTTGCTATTGGGCTGATTATTTAATAACGTTATAAAAAAAGGTTCTTCCGAACGTTAATTAAGTATATAAAGATCCAAAAAAATAATAGGCCATTCATTTTATTTAGAATATTTTATATACAAGATATTAACAATTATAAATTTCTACTATTATCTAAGATCCACACATTTCACAATCATCTGGGTTGTTTTGTGATGCGATTAACATTTCTTTTAATTCTTCTGGAGACAAAGGCTTTACTTCTTCATTTTTGCTTTTTGAAACCGTAAATTGTGTTGCATTTACAGCACTTTTTGTTCTCAAATAATACATTCCTGTTTTTAAACCAGATTTCCAAGCATAAAAATGCATGGATGTTAATTTAGAATAATTAGCATCTTGCATAAATAAGTTTAATGATTGTGATTGATCTACAAAATAACCTCTTTGACGAGACATATCTATAATATCTTTCATACTTAATTCCCAAACGGTTTTATACAACTCTTTTAATTCTTGTGGAATTACATCAATATATTGAATAGAACCATTGGCACGCATGATTTCTTCTTTCATATCATTATCCCACAAGTTTAATTCAACTAAATCTTCTAGTAAATGTTTATTTACCACAATAAATTCACCACTTAAAACTCTACGTGTATAAATATTCGAAGTATACGGTTCAAAAGCTTCATTATTTCCTAAAATTTGAGAAGTTGAAGCTGTTGGCATTGGGGCAACTAATAAAGAATTTCGCACACCATTTTGCATCACTTCTTTTCGCAAAGATTTCCAATCCCATCTTCCACTTAAATCATCTTCAGAAACACCCCACATATTAAATTGAAATTCACCTTTTGACATTGGTGAACCTTTAAATGTTGAATAAGGTTCTTTTAATTTTGCAATTTCCATTGATGAAGTTACCGCTGCAAAATAAATGGTTTCAAAAATTTCTTGATTTAATTTTTTTGCTTCATCACTTGTAAAAGGCATACGCAACATAATAAATGCATCTGCCAAACCTTGAATTCCTATACCTATTGGCCTATGACGAACATTTGAATTTTCAGCTTCTTTTACGGGATAATAATTGCGATCTATAACTGTATCTAAATTTCGTGTCACTTTTTTAGTAACTTTAAACAGTTTTTTATGATTGAAAAATTTCACACCATCCTTATCTTCTTCAACAAACATTGGAATGGCAATTGATGCTAGATTACAAACTGCGACCTCATCTTTTGCAGTATATTCCATAATTTCAGTGCACAAGTTTGATGAACGAATTGTACCTAAATTTTTTTGATTTGATTTTCTATTTGCAGCATCTTTATATAGCATATAAGGATTACCTGTTTCAATTTGAGCCTCTAATATTTTTTCCCAAAGCTCGCGAGCTTTAATAGTTTTTCTTCCTTTTCTTAATTTTTCGTATCCTATATATAATTTCTCAAATTCATCTCCATAGGTATCAAATAAATGTGGACATTCATTTGGGCACATTAATGTCCATTCTCCATTTTCTTCCACACGGTTCATAAACAAATCTGGAATCCACATCGCATAAAATAAATCACGCGCACGCATTTCTTCGGCTCCTGTATTTTTACGTAAATCTAAAAAATCAAAAACATCCGCATGCCAAGGTTCCATATAAATTGCAAAAGAACCTTTACGTTTTCCACCTCCTTGATCTACATAACGTGCTGTATCATTATACACTTTTAACATAGGTACAATTCCGTTTGAAGTACCATTAGTTCCTCTAATGTATGAACCTGTAGCGCGAACATTATGAATTGACAATCCAACACCACCAGCAGACTGAGATATTTTAGCCGTTTGTTTTAAGGTGTCATAAATTCCATCAATACTATCGTCTTGAATTTGCAACAAGAAGCACGATGACATTTGTGGCTTTGGTGTTCCTGCATTAAATAATGTTGGTGTAGCGTGCGTAAATATTTTTTTAGACATTAACTCATACGTCTCTATAGCTTCATCAATATCTTCCATATGAATTCCAACTGAAACACGCATTAACATATGTTGAGGACGTTCTACTATTTCACCATTTAGTTTTAATAAATACGAACGTTCTAATGTTTTAAAACCAAAATAGTCGTACCCAAAATCTCTATTATAAATAATGGTTGAATCTAGTTTTGCTGCATTATCTGAAATCACTTTATATGCTTCATCTGATAAAAGTGGTGCTTTTTTTCCTGTTCGAGGATTCACATAATTGTATAAATCCATCATTACTTCTGAAAAAGATTTCTTTGTATTTTTATGTAAGTTAGAAACAGCAATTCTAGCAGCAAGCTTCGCATAATCTGGGTGTTGAACTGTCATTGTAGCTGCAGTTTCCGCAGCTAAATTATCAAGTTCAGAAGTTGTAACACCATCATATAAACCTTCAATAACTCTCATAGCAACCTTTACAGGGTCTACTAATTTATTTAAGCCATAGCACATTTTCCGAACTCTAGATGTAATTTTATCAAACATCACAGGTTCTTTTCTCCCATCTCTTTTTAGTACAAACATAAGTTACATGTATTTTTAGTTAGTTTAATTTTAAAAAAAATCACATAGGCAATTACACTATTGATTTTTAAATAATTCAAATTCAAGAGGGATTGAATTCTATTTTGTTTTTTTGATTTTTATACAATAATTTAAAAATCGGCATCAAAACTAAGATCTCCTGCTCCAGTTCCACCACTTTTCACACCTGCTTTTTGATATTCGGAAACTCGTTTTTCAAAGAAGTTCGTTTTACCTTCTAATGAAATCATTTCCATAAAATCAAATGGGTTTGATGAATTGTATACTTTATCACATCCAAATTCAGTCAATAATCTATCCGTTACAAATTCTAAATATTGCGTCATTAATTTGGCGTTCATTCCAATTAAACTAACAGGTAATGATTCTGTTATAAAAACACGTTCAATATTTAACGCATCAACAATAATCTCTGTGATTCTTTCTTTTGGCACTTTATTTACAATGTGATTGTTGTGTAAGTGCACGGCAAAATCACAATGTAAACCTTCATCTCTAGAAATTAATTCGTTTGAGAAGGTTAAACCAGGTAACAATCCTCTTTTTTTCATCCAAAATATAGAACAAAAACTTCCTGAGAAGAAAATACCTTCAACAGCTGCAAAAGCAATTAAACGTTCTGCGAAACTTGGACTATCAATCCATTTTAATGCCCAATCTGCTTTTAATTTAATGGCTGGAAAAAAATCAATAGCTTGAAATAATTCATTTTTCTCAGCTTCATTTTTAACATACGTATCAATTAACAATGAATATACTTCAGAATGTATGTTTTCCATCATTATTTGAAATCCGTAGAAAAATTTCGCCTCTGAATATTGAACTTCACTTACAAAATTTTCTGCCAAATTTTCATTTACAATACCATCAGAGGCAGCAAAAAACGCTAAAATATGTTTGATGAAATAACGCTCATCATTACTTAATTTTGTTTCCCAATCTATTACATCTTGATGTAAATCTATTTCCTCAGCAGTCCAAATACTTGCTTCCTGTTTTTTATACCATTCCCAAATATCTTGATGTTGGATTGGAAAAATAACAAATCGGTTTTTGTTAGGCTGTAAAATAGGTTCAATGAAGGACATTAATTTTGGCTTTATCTTAGTTAGTAATTCGTAAAATTTCGGTTAAAACGAGAAAAGCAAAGATTGAAAAAAAACAGACACTAAAAAAGGACACTTATTCACAATTGACACTAAGTTCTTAACATTTTTATGATTTATTAATAAACGAGTAAATCATCTTAATAACTGATTATCAATATTTTATATTTATTAAAATTAGCTCGTAAGTTGATTTTACTGAGATTATTTAAAAAAAATTACTTAAGAAAAAAAGGTAGTCTAAAAGTTATTAAAATTCGTTTTACAAACTGAATTTGTCGAAGTTTATATTGGTTATCTATAAATTAATAGAACATAAGATTCATTTTTAAAAACTACCTTTTTAAATAAATTTAATCTCTAACATACGGTTTTATGGTTAAATTGATTGTTCTACTCGCTTTTAAAACAAATATTCCAATATCATTTTGTGGAATTGATTGTTTTCATCAATATTTAAAACATGAATTTTCCCTACGTTTAATTTTGTAGTTACAAAAAGCAGTATGTCATTTTTTTGAATATGAAACCCTTTTACATTATCTGCCTGAATTAATAAATCTTGACGCGCTTCAAATAATTCTGTTATTTTATCTCCAGTTAAAGAGTTGTATAATTTTTCTCTTTTAAGCCAAATTGGATTAAAAATAGTGGCATTTACTATTGAAATGGTATCAATTTCAACTGCTATTTATATTCTAATTCATTTATATGAAAATTCTTCAGAATTAGTGCTGTCTTTTAAAATTATGGATGCTTG
>NZ_JBFFOE010000099.1:0-8581 GCF_041562875.1 Lutibacter sp.
ACTGCAATACTTGCTCTTGGCGAACCTCCTAAATATAAATGTGAATGGTTTCTAGTTTTTGTAATTAATTGAGCAATATATTTCATTATTTTTTCTTCAACAATAACTTCAAAAATTTTGTTTTTATATTCTAACAAATCAGCCTCAGAAATTAATGCAGAAATTAACGTTTCAGGCAATACCCCTTTTCTTTCTTGATGTGTTTTTAGAATTAAAATTTCTTCCTCTAAATTTGGATAGCCCACATCAATTTTAAATAAAAAACGATCCAATTGTGCCTCAGGCAATGCGTAAGTTCCCTCCTGCTCTATTGGGTTTTGAGTTGCTAACACCATAAATGGTGGTTTCATTTTATAAGTATTTCCATCAATTGAAATTTGGCGTTCTTCCATCACTTCAAATAAAGCAGCTTGTGTTTTTGCAGGTGCTCTATTAATCTCATCAATTAAAACTAAATTTGAAAAAATTGGACCTTTTTTAAATTCAAATTCCGATGTTTTCATGTTTAAAATAGAAGTTCCTAACACATCACTAGGCATTAAATCTGGTGTAAATTGAAGTCGACTAAAACCTGTGTCTATTGTTTTTGAAAGTAATTTTGCGGTAATTGTTTTGGCAACACCAGGCACACCTTCAATTAAAACATGTCCGTCTGCTAGTAAAGCAACTATCAATAAATCCATAAAATTCTCTTGCCCAACAATAATTTTACCTAATTCTTCTTTAATTTGAATTACAGCATTTTTTAATTTATCAAGGTCTACTCTATTTTCAAAATTCAAATTGTTATTTTCCATATTGAATTGTTTTTTTAAAATTTTCTATCATCTTATTTAAAGTGATAAGCTCTTCTTTTGTTATTTGATTTTTTAGGTGAATTTGATCACAAAACTGAAATAATTCCTCAACACTTTCATAAGAATTTCCACTTCTAGATGCAACGTATTCATAAAAAGTAATATCTATAATTGTAGTTGGTATGTGCAATTTTGTTCTAATAAATTCTAAAAAATAACTTATTTTATGTTCTGCAATATTTTTATGTTCTTGTTTTTCGAAATACATATTTGCAATGGTACGTGTAAAAGCAACTGTTTGATTTTTTAAAGGCGTTAAAATTGGAATATTCCGTTGTTTTCGTTTTCCTTCAAAAATTACAAAAATCAACACACCAATTAACACCATATAATAAGCCCATTTTAAATATTTAGAACTTAGTAAATAATAAATTGGCGATGTAATTTTACTTTTACCAGTTTTATAATAGGAATCCCATAAAATGGGTAAATCGTCTCTCAAATAAGATAAAACGTTAGCTGTATTTTGTTGATTTGGAGATTTTAAAATAGTATAATTTGTAAATAACTCAGGGAACGTATGAAAGTAAAAATTTCCTTTTCCAAAAGAATATTTCACAAAATTAATACCTTCTTCTGTTCTTTCATTATTTGAATTTACATAACCAGTTATTCCTAATATTGTGGTATTTAGGGTATCAATTTTGGTAAAAACCTGATTTGTAAAAGGTCTATCAAACGTATATTCCTTCCCTTTAAAAACTTTGTTTTTAAGTTTGAAAAATACTTTTTCTTCTAAATTTTTACTAACCAATGGTTTTGTTTCAAAATTTAATGTGTCAATATTTATTCCGTGCGTTGAGATAAAAACATCATTTCCTCTTTCTACAAACTTCATTAAACGTAAAAACTCTGCGTTTCCAAAATTTAAGGCTTCATCAACAAAAAAATAAGTACCAACTTGTGTTGTATCTTCTAAATAAATATAAGGTGGAATTTTTATGTTTTTTATTTCATTTGAAGGAAATAAATTTGACAACTCTTCACGCAAAACAAAAGTACCATAGGGTATTTTGTGTTTGGCCACATAACTTGGAAACCAATTTATAGGCTGTTTCTTAATGCTTTCAAGATATATAAACCCGAAAATTAGCACTAAAAAAGCCCCAATATATATTTTACTTTTAGTATCCACCTTATTTTTTTTGAATTAAATTAGAGGCTTGTAAGAAATCGGATTCAATATGCATAAATTCAGCTTCATTTATATTGAAATTTCCATACCAAACAAAATCGTATAACCTTGTTAGATTTTTAAATGATTGCTTTATATTTTGCTGTGCTATTTCTTTGCTATAATCATCATTTGTTTTTTGCAACTCCCAAATAATAAATTGTTTAACTTCTAATTGTTTCAGGATATTTAGATAATAATAACGAACAGCCAATCGATAATTTTTATTAGAAATTGCTTTTTGAATTAGTTTCAGAATATCTTTATTTTTAATCAACTCTTCTTCCTCCGTAATGGAAACAATTGGGTTGTTTTTTGAAGTTTCAAGGATTGAATTTAAATTCACTTTTAAGAAAAATTTCAGCAATAGAAATAATACAATTCCCGAAATTATATAGGGTAAAGAAGAAAGAATGACTGCTAAAATATCTGTGGCATATTTTACACCAAAAATCCATTCTAAAAAACGTGAAAGTTGTCGAAGAAACCAATTAAAAACTCGCTCTAAAAAAGAAGGTTCGGCTTTAACTAAATCTTCTTCATATATGAAATATTGGTCTTGTTTATATTTTTCTAAATTATTTGAATCAAATTTCTTTTGAACAATACTACTTTTATCATTTTTAACCAGAAGCGAATCGGTTTGCGCAAAATCACTAACCGATAGCATTATTAAAAGAAAAAAAAGTAGTTTATTCATTATTAATTATTGACTGTCATCACTTCCTAAACTTTCAATTTTTTCAAAAGTACCTGTAAAGTTTTTTTGCTCGTTTAAATCGAAATAAACAAAAGCAGAAGCTACTAATGTAACTGAATAAAACAAAAACTTTCCAAAGTAAGAAAACAAATTAAGCACCAAATAAATTGGATCTTCCAATATGCCTAAAATAGCCGTTGGATCTTCATTGGTAAAAGAAACTCCCATAGATATTAATTGATAAATTAATGAAGGTATTGAAAAAACAAAACTTAACATTGATACTAATATCCCAATTACCAGAACAACTCCAAAAGTGTTCCACCATTCACCTTTTATTAACGTAAAACAATGTGAAATGGTGTCTCCAACACTTTTATTTTCAAAAACCATAATTGGCATTGCTAGCGATAAAACAATCATAATATATACAATTGGCAACACACAAAGAACATAAGCTACAATCATCATTAAAATAGATAAAACCCCTAAGCCAACAAATTTCCAAATATTGGCATACGTATTATCTTTAACTTCTTGAAAATTAGCAACTCCATTATTTTCTATATGTGATTTTATATAATATAATGAAACCTCAGCTAAAAGAGTATAAACAATTCCAAAGACTACAAACATTAAAAACAACCATCCAAACATTCCAAACATATTTCCCATAATTTCAGAAGGATCTGGTTCTGATTGATTTAAATTCATTATTCCTTTTATAGTTCCAGAATAAGAAACCATTGCAAATACTATAATTGTAGCACCAACTAATAATACTGGTCCAATAATTTTAAAAACTGTTAAAAAGTAATCTTTCCAGTTTTCACGAATAAAAGCAAAAGTATCAGTTATGATAGCTCCTAAATCACGTTCTTTTTTAAATTCAATACGGTTATTCATTTTCTTATTTTTTTTGTTTGGTTAATTTTATGGGATATATTACATAGTAATATAAAATTGAAATAAATGATGTTAATATTATAAATAATGCCAGCCAATCTGGCATTTCTGTATGTCGGGTCACAAAACCTTCTAAAAAACCGGCAATAATAAAAAAAGGAATGGTGCTTACCATAATTTTTAAACCAGCTTTAAAACTCATTTTAAAAGATGCCAATCTTGAATATGTTTTCGGAAATAATAAACCATTTCCTAAAACTAAACCCGCACAACCAGCAATTATAATGACCGAAATTTCAATAGTTCCATGAATCCAAATTGTTCTTGAAGATTCCCAAAGCAAGCCTTTTTCATAGAAAAAGTATAAAAAAGAGCCCAGCATTATTCCATTACGCATCATAACAAACAAAGTTCCAACTGAAAAAAGAATTCCAAACACAAAAGCGGTCATAGCTACTTTAATATTGTTTAAAGTAATCATAATAAACATATTACTCTCTTCCATTTTTTTATAAACAGCCATTGGATCCCCTTTTGAAATATTATCTAATGTGGTGTTTACATAATCATCTCCTAAAATTAAGCGAACAAAATCACCATCATTAGCCGCTGAATATGCTCCAATAATAGCAAAAAAAACAAATGTTAAAAATGCAATACCTAATTGTTTATGGTATTTCACAAATTCAAGTGGAAACTCTGTTTTAAAAAAACTAAATAATCTATTTTTACTTTCTTTTTTTGTTTTATAAATTTTTTGATGTGCTTTTGAAGCTACAGAATTTAAATATTGTGCCGTATTACTTTGTGGATAAAATGTCTTAGCATAACTTAAATCATCCGTAATCTCAATATATAAATCCGATAGCTTATCTGGTGAAACCTGTTCTTTTTTATCAAGAACATTTTCAAATAATAGCCATTTTTTTTTATTCCTTTTTACAAATGATGCTTCACGCATTTTTTTTTACTTTTGTCTTTTCTATAGTTCGATTAACTATAGCAAACATTCGGGTGAACGAATGTAAAAAATCAAATTGTATCAGCCAAAAAAGATTAAGTATAAAATGGATAATTTTCATATTGAAACAGCCCAAAATGTAACAATTAAACAAAATGTGGCCCAGCTAAGCACTCGCATTGGCGCTTTCTTTATAGATATGTTTATTATAGCTGGATATTATATTATAATTATATTAATTATAAACGCACTAGGTTTTAGTTTAGATGAATCACTTTATGTTTACTATGCTCTATTAAGTTTACCTGTTTTCTTTTATAGTTTGCTTTTTGAAACTTTAATGAATGGACAAACACCTGGTAAATATCTTAGTAAAATTAGAGTTACAAAACTTGATGGATCAAAACCAACTTTTGGAAGTTATTTAATTCGTTGGATGTTACGTTTAATTGATATTAGTTTAGCATCAGGCTCTGTTGCTCTATTAACCATTTTATTAAATGGAAAAGGACAACGTTTAGGTGATTTGGCGGCTGGAACTACTGTTATCTCAGAAAAGAAAAATATAACTATTGATGATACTCTAATTGTTGATATACCTGAAGAGTACAAACCCACTTTTTCTCAAGTTACATTACTCAATGACAATGATATACAAACTATTAAAGAACTTTTTTTTAAAGCTAAAAGAAGTGGAAACCATAAAACCATATTAAAACTACACTTAAAAATAATTGCGCTAACAGGAATAAATACTGATATGCAGCCAACTAATTTTATTGATGTAGTTATTAAAGATTATAATTATTTTACACAACAAACATAATGACGCTTTTTCATATTTTAGATATTTTAGGAATAATTGCATTTGCAATTTCAGGATCATTAGTAGCCATGAGAAAAAAACTAGATCCTTTTGGTGTTTTTATTATTGCCTTCGCCACCTCAGTTGGAGGTGGAACTCTAAGAGATGTACTTATTGGTGCTCAACCCGTTTTTTGGATGAAAAATACTGAATACATATTCATAATAACAGCATCGTATGTTTTTGCTATTATTTTTAGAAAAAAATTAAAATATTTAAGTAAGTCATTGTTTTTGTTTGATACTATAGGACTTGGTTTATACACTATTATGGGAACTGAAATAGGATTACAAGCTAACTTTCATCCCATTATTGTTGTTTCAATTGCCACCATGACAGCATCATTTGGAGGTGTAATAAGAGATATTTTATGCAATGAAATACCCATTATTTTCAGAAAAGACATCTATGTTACCGCTGCTGTTTTAGGATCTATAACTTATTTGATTTTACATAATTTTAATTTTTCTGACACAATAGTTTATGTATCAACATCGGTAATTGTAATTTCCATACGGTTAACTGCTGTTTTATTTAAATTGAGTTTACCTACATTTTATTCAAAAAAATAATGAATTTTAATCATTTTATAAATAACATATCAAAACTAAAAGAAAATCCAATTGGCGGTTTAGAGGCTCAGTTTAAATTAGCTCCCAAATTAAGGTTGAGATATTCTAATGAAAAAATTGAAGCTCTTAACCCTAAAAAAGCAGCTGTTGTAGCTTTATTTTATCCAAATAATAATGGTGAAGTTTGTTTTTTATTGACATTAAGAGCTGATTATGATGGAACCCATGCTGCTCAAATTAGTTTTCCAGGTGGAAAATTTGAAAATAATGATAATTCTTTAAAAAATACGGCATTACGTGAAACTTTTGAAGAAGTTGGAATTCCAATAAATGCTATTTCTATTTTTAAGCAAATGACTGATGTTTTTATTCCTCCTAGTAATTTTTTAGTTACACCATTTTTAGGTTTTTTAAACCATGTACCCACTTTTACAAAAAATCATGAGGTAGAAGAACTTATATCTGTCTCTCTTAAAGATTTATTGGACGAATCCTCAATTTCTACTACTATATTATCTACATCCTATGCGAAAAACATGAAGGTACCTTGCTTTATGTTAAACAATTATGCTGTTTGGGGAGCAACTGCTATGATGCTTAATGAAATCAAAGAATTATTAAAGAAAATGTAAACTATTTTTTTCTTAAATTTGTCATTCATTCAAAACCAACCAACCATAATGCCCATTTTTAAAAGAAATCCGTTTGGACATATTTTATTTATAAAAAGATGGCTCATTCGTATTTTTGGAGTCGTTTCACATGGACGTTATAGACGTTTCAATAAACTTCAAATTGAAGGATCAGAAATCATTAGAGATTTACCTGAAACCAATGTGCTTTTTGTTTCAAATCATCAAACATATTTTGCGGATGTAGCCGCTATGTTCCATGTTTTCAATGCTTCATTAAAAGGGAGAGATGATTCATTAAAAAATATTGGCTACATATGGAGACCAAAACTAAATGTCTATTATATTGCCGCTTCTGAAACCATGAAAGCGGGGTTATTGCCTAAAATATTTGCATATATAGGTTCAATTTCTATTGAAAGAACTTGGAGAGCTGGTGGTAAAGATATTAAACGACAAGTAAAAATGTCTGACATTAGCAATATTAAAAAAGCATTAGATGATGGTTGGGTTATTACATTTCCTCAAGGTACAACAACACCTTTTAAGCCTATTAGACGTGGAACTGCTCACATTATTAAAACGTACAAACCAGTTGTAGTTCCTATTGTTATTGATGGATTTAGAAGAGCTTATGATAAAAAAGGCTTGTTAATTAAAAAACGTAATGTTTTACAATCAATGGTTATTAAAGAACCAATGAAAATTGATTATGAGAATGAATCTTTTGAAGAAATTATTGAAAGAATTCAATTTGAAATAGAACAACATCCATCCCTTTTAAAAGTTGTTACACCTGAAGAATATAAACGTCAGGAAGATGAATTAAACCAGAAAAGAAAATTTTGGAGTTAATATTAAAAAAAAGCCGTTTTTAGAAATCTAAAAACGGCTTTTTTAAATTGATTTTTTCTTAATTCAACCAAGAGTTTAACATCCAAATTGTTTTTTCTTGCTCTGCAATAAAATCACTCATCATTGAGTTTGTTCCTTCATCATTGGCATCATCAGATTCATTTAAAATAATTCTTTCAATTTTCAATAATTCTGATAAGGAATTTACAACTAATTTAACTCCTTCTATGTCATTACTAATGTTTTTACCAACTGCAACTTTTGACAATTCTGAATATTCAGCAAAAGTATGTAATGGTGTTCCTTCTAAGGTTAAAATTCGTTCAGCAATCATATCAATTTTTATTTGAGAATCTGTATAAAACTCTTCAAATTTCACGTGTAATTCAAAAAATGATTTCCCTTTTATATTCCAATGTAGCCCTCTTAAATTTTGGTAATATACTTGGAAATTTGATAATAAACTGTTTAAACTAATTACTAAATTCTCTGATTTATTTTGGTCTAATCCTAAAATTGTTGTGTTCATATTTTTAAGGTTTTTATTTCATTACAAAATTATTTAAAAATAAATGTAATAATCTATAATTATTATTGATAGTTTTAATATCTTTATCATAAATATTTATACTAATGACAATTACACAACTTAAATATGTTTTAGCGGTTGCTGAACATCAAAATTTCACTATTGCATCTGAGCATTGCTTTGTTACACAACCAACATTAAGCATGCAAATTCAAAAGCTTGAAGATGAATTAGACACTCAAATTTTTAATAGGAAGAAAAAACCCATTCAACTTACTGAAATAGGCAAAAAAATTATAGAACAGGCAAAAATTATTGTAGACGAAAGCAATCGTATAAATGATATTGTTGATCAACAAAAGGGTTTTATTGGAGGAGATTTCAGATTAGGAATAATTCCAACTGTAATGCCTACATTATTACCAATTTTCTTAAAAACATTTATAAAAAAATACCCAAAAGTAAATTTAAAGATTGAGGAACTAACTACTGAAGAAATTATAAAAAGATTATCTGAAGGTCATATAGAC
>NZ_JBFFOE010000100.1:0-8462 GCF_041562875.1 Lutibacter sp.
AAAACTTGTAATGGTTGCATTGTCTATAACTGTATCATTTGTTAAAACATTCCCTGTGATAACAGTTGTATTTAATATGGTATTTGCTATATCATTTACAGAAAATGGGGTTCCTTCATCTAAAACAGTCACAAAAACTGTTGCAGTTGAACAGCTTGCAACTGGTATATCATTATCACAAATTGTGTAGCTAAAAGAATCTAATCCTGAAAATGTTGCTGCTGGTGTATAATCAAATGTTCCGTCTCCATTATCTACTATTATTGCACCATTTGCACCTGTATAAATAAAACTTCCTGATGAATAAGATGCGCCATCAATCAAGCTATCATTACTTAATGCAGAAATTACTGTTGCTATTGTAGTGTCTTCAGTGATTGAAATATTATCATCTACTGCTGTTGGATTCCCTAAATCAGCAATTGTTACCGTTACTTCTCCAGTTGTACAATTTGTTGGATTTGCAGTTTCACAAATTTGGTAAACTATTGAATAGGTTCCAGCTGTAGCTGCTGCACTTACATCAACTGCTCCTGTTGCAGTATTTAAAGTTACATTAACACTTGTTGAACTCACTTCTGTTAAAATAACTGTTCCTGTTGTTGGTGTAGCACCTGCTAAATCATCATTTGCTAAAATATTAGCCACTGCAGTACTAGCCGTTCCTTCAATTCCTGAACCGTTATCATTTATTGCTAAAATATCATTTTGTGATATTGTTAATAATGCTGCTGCTGAAATTACATCAGTATCACAAACAAATGCCGGAGAAGAAATTACTAATCTATAATTATTTCCGTCTAACGCATTATTTAAAATTGTTATATCTAACGTAGTTGTGTTTGCGCCACTATAAATGACTCCATCATTAACTATATCTGCCCAAGTAATGCCTCCATTAACTTGTACTTGCCATTGGTAATGTTCTATTGTTCCTGTACCTGAAGTAGCTGCTGTAGATGTAAAACTTACATTACTGAAAGTTAATATTGTAACATCAATAGGGTCTAACGTAATAATTGTTGGTAAAATACTTAATTGTAAATAATCAAAATCTGTATCTCCTAAAGAAGCATCTAAATTTACAGGTAATGTATATCCTGCAGATACTACAGTACCATTGGCATTTACTTCACTTTCACCTAAAGTTAATGGATCTCCAGTACCAAACTGCATACCATCTCCTGCATCAGCAGTAGATGAGCCATATGCTTCATTTGCATCTGAACAACCATCATTATCAGAATCTGTATCTAAATGATTTACAATTCCATCTAAATCAAAATCATAAGCATCAGGTATAACATCTGCATTTGTATTTGTATAGTCTGTAAGTGAACCATCACCCGTACCATTATCTATAGCATCAGCATAATTATATATTCCATCACCATCTTCATCTCCAAAAGGCTCTAAAGTAGCTGGATATTCAACTGTATCTAAAATACCATCATTATCATCATCTAAATCCGTTACATCATCAACACCATCAGCGTCAAGATCTGAAGTTTCTCTATAATCTCTTTCAACACTACCATATGTATCTTGTAAATCTGTTAGTGGATTATCTATTGTTCCATTAGAATCGGTAGGATTTGTTAAGTCTGTATCAATAGCATCATCTAATCCGTCAAAATCAATATCTGCATTTGCCAATACTAAACCGGCTTCAACAGTATCATATGAACCATCATCATCCGCATCTACATCTAAAAAGTCAGGATTTCCTGTACCATCAGTATTTGGTGGTGAAACGGCAAAACCTCCAACCGCATCTGTATCATATGCATCATCTAAACCATCTGAATCACCATCTGAATTACTTGGAGCTACATAACCAGTTGTTGGCTGTGCTTCAATATTATCAGGTATCCCGTCGTTATCACTATCTAAATCGTAAGCATCTGGAATTCCGTCCAAATCAAAATCAAAATTATCATTAACTGTATCGCCATTTACATCAACATAACCAGCAATATCAACATCTCTGAAGTTAAAAACACCATCAGCATCAGCATCTCCTCCTGGATCTAAACCTGTTCCTGCAGATTCATTTACGTCTAAAATTCCATCATTATCATCATCAATATCTATATTGTTTGAAATTCCATCTTCATCCCAATCTAATGGGTCTGGACCTAATTCGCAACCAAAACCATCATTTTGACCAGATGGATTTGCTAACAATACTTTAACTGCAATTGTTGAAGCTGGATTTACAACATCTGTAATTTTATAAATTCCTCCATTTCCATTATTGAAGCAATAAAAATTACCATTTCTATCTTGCCAAGCTGCTCCAAAACTTCCATCGTTTGGAACTCCATCTAAAGATTCATCAAAAGTAATTGTTCTATCTAGTAATGTATTTGTAGTAAGATTTATAATTCTTAAAGTTGAATTTCTTACTCCATAAATTTCGTCTCCTATAAGTGTAAAATCATTTGCGCCTGATGCTCCTGCAATTGTAACTTCATTTACAGCAACCGTTGCTGGATAAGCAGCAATGTTTGTTACATCAAAACGAACTACTCTATTATTATTTACATAACCAATAAAGTTTCCTTGAGCAAATAACGTATTATTAAAATTTACCGAATTCCCTGTTATAGTAATACTCCCAACATAACTATAACTAGCTGCTGGGTCATAAACTCTTAAAACAGATCCTCCATCAGATGGTTCATTTGAATATACATATTGTGTTGCTGCACTATATGCTGAATTAGGTGCACTTGAACCGGTAGCAGTACCACCAAGTTCTCCTACCTTTACATAAGATTGCTGAAAATTATTATATCTAAATATATCTGTTTTACCAGGTGTAGTATTTCCTACCGTTTGGTATAATGTATTTATAGGACCACACACAATAGGCGCTCCAGCTAAAACATTAAATGTTACTGTTGCTGAGGCTGTACTTCCATTACCATCAGTTAAAGTGTAACTGATACTTACTGGTCCAGAATAACCAAAAGCTGGAATAAAATCTATTGAATCATCCGTTTGAACATTTGGTGTACCTCCATTATTTAATATCGCTGACCCAACAGTTCCTAAAATTGGTGTTACAATTAAATCAACTAATCCTGGTCCATCTGCACCAAAATTATCATTTGCAAGTACATCTATATTTGTTAACCCTGTATTTTCTACTATATCCGCTGGAGTATCACCTAATGGTATAGGTGTTGGTTCTAATAGTGTTATAACAACACTACCCATTCCTGCGTTTGCTCCTGCTACATTAACTTGGTTAATTCCTGAATTAAAGGAACCACCGCCACCGCCACCATTTCTACCGTCTGAGTTTCCAGTTCCAGAATTAAATGCATATTCTCCATTACCTCCAGCAGAATAGCCTCCAGCTCCACCACCAGCATGTGATCCATCAACACATAAACCACCTCCACCAAATCCACCGAATCCGTTGTAACCTGCATTATTGCGTCCTGTAAAATCAAGCAAACCAAACATTGTCGTCCACCCTTTTGCTGGTTGAGGTCCTTGCGTTCCATCTCCTCCTCCTACTCCATTATTAGCGACACCACTATTCGAAGTTAAACCATCATTAGTTACTGGCGCACCCTTTCCCTCACAAAAAAGTAAAGACCCCCCAGTATTGATAATGGATCCACCACCACCACCACCAGCAACAATTAGAGGCGTAAATTGCCCATTAATCCAAACAAATGAACCGCCACCGCCACAGCCACCGCCATTAGCCAAATTGCCACTCGTATTCTCAGTACCTTCTTGACCAACGACAATTTTTAATACTTGTCCTGCAGTCAAAGAAAATTCACCCATAATATTAGCTCCTGCGCCTCGGTATGAATCAGCTGTTGTAAAAGATTTACCCCCTTGACCTCCAAATCCTTGTATAGAATAATTTCCAGTTGCTGGAACTGTCCACTCTTGGATACCTTGTGTATTAATTGTTACAACACCTGCTCCATAAGCAGCATCTACTTGTGGTTGGGTTGGCCCAAATTGACCTGTTACACCAGCATTTGTAAATGTATAAGTTTGCCCAAAAAGGGTTGAGGAAGTAATACTAATCATTAAAATTAGCAGGGACTTTAGAAAGTAATTTTTCTTCATGGTTTTGTTGTTTTCAGTTTGGGTATCTTTATTTTGATTTTTAGTTTTCTTATTTTGTAATGGGATAAAATGAAAAAGCCCAAGAATTTTTCAATAGTTGAAAATTGGGCTGCAACTTCTTTATAGAAGCAATTATTGCTATTTTAAAATGTACTCCGGAAATTTTTCTTAAAGGGTAATTTTTCTCCATATATTTAATTAGACATGTATTCGTTCAAAATTTGAACTCATACATTATTAATTTTTCAATAAAATAGTACCCAGATTAGATTTGAAAAAAGTCTCTTTTTCTCAGTTCCAAAAATTTAGTTGACAGGGACTTTCAAAAATATAAATAAATAAAGAGTAGAGGATATATAAGTCATTTAAACCTAAAAAAATTAGCCAAAACCTAAAAATAGCGAACAAATGGTATCAAAAGTTACATAAATTGTCTATCTCAAAATCAATATTATGCATCTTTTATGCTAAATTATTTAGTAATTTGTTAAAATTACTAACACAAAATTGAATGTTATTTAAAATTAAGGCTGAATTTTGTTTAATTCGTACATTTTATAATAGAAAACAGAAGGTATTATAAACTTCCTTTTTTTTTAATTAAAAAACCATTCATGAAATTTGTAAATTTAATTGATAGCTGATATCATTTCTTTCAAAAAAGCATCAAAATTAAAACTTGAATCTTCAGTTAAGCCCATTCTAACAATAACCATTTCTTTTGAAGGAATTATAAAAACGCGTTGCCCTTGATATCCGTTACACGAAAATATATCTTTTGGAGCATTAGGATAAACACCTCCTGCATTTAACCAAAAATGCGCGCCATATTCTCCGTTTGAACCATTGGTTGGTGTTGCAGTATAATTTACCCAAGATTCATTTAATAGTTGTTCACCATTCCAATTTCCTTTATGAAGATATAACAATCCAAATTTCGCCCAATCTCTTGGGGTTGCCCAACCATAAGATGAACCTATATAATTACCTGTTAAATCAGTTTCTATTAACATGGAGTTCATTCCAATTTTATCAATTAGTTCAGCATACCAAAAATCTAAATATTCTTGATGTGTTTTAAACTGATTTCTAATATAACCCGATAACAAGTTTGAAGTTCCTGAAGAATAATTCCAACTATTATTTGGTTCGCCAATTAATGGCTTCTCTAATTGAGTTTTGGTCATATCTTTATTTAAAAATAACATTTTAGTTACGTCAGACATGGTGTTGTAGTCTTCATCCCATTCTAAACCACTATTCATTTGTAATAAATTGTTTAAGGTTATTTTAGAACGGTCATCGTTTTCCCATTCAGGAAATAGGTTTTTTTGATTCACATTAATTTTACCTTGTTTTTCTAAAATTCCTAAAACAGCACTTGTAATACTTTTAGTCATAGACCATCCTAATATTTTAGCATCTTTATCAAAACCCTCTGCATATTTTTCGGCGATTATCTGATCTTTATAAATGACCACAACGGCTCTTGTTTTTATACTATATTCTTCATTTTTATCAAAAGCATTAGAAACTGCTGTTTGTAATTCATTATAATTCACATTGCTAAAAACGGTGTCTTTTTGTTCTCCATTTCCATAAGGATATGGAATATCTGTTGAGATATTTGTTCTGTTTGGAACTAAAAATGGTGTGCCCTTATTAAAATCATCAAAAATTAAAACACTTCCTAATCCTTCTCTATAAATAGCTTTTCTGTTCATAAAACCATATACTGAAGCTGTTGCAGATTTATCTTCAATATTAATTTTATCTTCAGCAATATTTATTGGTGAAAAATTATTATCCTGATTGTCAGTTACTTCCAGAGTTCTTCCGGCTAAAAAAACTGAAGAACTCATATTTTTAGCTGAATAGCCAGAAATTATATTCAATCTTGGGTAATTTGTATAAACAACATAAATTATTGCCAAAACCACTAGTAACAAACTGTATTTCAATATTTTCTTCATCGTATTTCTTTATATAGTAGGATGTAAAAATAGTATTTATTTTGTCAATTCAAAAAAAGAGTTTACTTTTGTTAACCATTTGGTTAAACTATATAGTTAAAAATGAATAAAGTAAAAGATACAACTACTGAAACTGATATTTTGAATGCTGCAAAACGTATTTTTCAACACAAAGGAATGGCTGGTGCGCGTATGCAAGAAATTGCTGATGAAGCTGGCATCAACAAGGCTTTGCTTCATTATTACTTCAGAAGCAAACAGTTACTTTTTGAAGCTGTTTTTAAAATGGCTTTTTCCATGTTAGCACCACAACTTAATGAAGTGATGAATGCAGATTCTTCTCTTTTTGAAAAAATTAGAAAATTCAGTAATAATTACATTTCATTCGTACTTAAACACCCTTATTTACCAAATTTTATTATTCAAGAGTTGAATAGAAACCCTGAGTTTGTTGAAAAATTAATTGCTGAAGATCATTTCCCAAATATTGAAAAATTTAAAAAACAAGTGAATGATAAAGTAACTGAAGGAACTATAAAACCTATTAAACCTGAACAGCTTTTCATTAATATTATGGCTCTGAATATATTTCCATTTATAGGAGCTCCTTTATTAAAAGGATTTATAAATATAGAAAACCAAACTTATAATCAGTTAATGGAGGATCGTAAAACTGAAGTTGCTGAATTTATTATAAATGCCATAAAAATTTAAAAACAGATGAAAAAAATAACAACACTAATTATCTTATTTGTCTCACTCACCGTTTTTTCACAAGAAAAACTAAGTTTGAAAGACTGTTATACTCTGGTAAACAATAACTACCCTTTAGCTAAACAATATAATTTATTAACAAAACAAAATGATTTAGATTTAGACGTTATTAAAACTAAAAAACTACCTCAGCTCGATTTTTCAGCACAGGCAACCTATCAATCGGACGTCACTTCTATTCCAATTTTTATTCCTGGTTCAACTATTGAACCACCAAATAAAGATCAGTATAAAACTGCTGCTTCCATAAATCAATTAATTTATGATGGTGGCTTCATTGATGCATCCATGGAAGCAAAATCTGCACTCTTAAAAACACAGCAAAAACAGGTTGAAGTAAATTTGTATCAACTAAAAGAACAAGTAAATCAGCTGTATTTTTCAATACTACTTTTGCAGGAAAAAAGAGCTTTATTAGTTGCCAAAAAAAAACAATTAGAAGCCACTCTAAAAGAGGTAAAAGCTGGTGTTAAATTTGGAATGCTATTGCCTAGTTCTGATAGTGTTTTAGAAGCTGAATTATTAAAAATTGAACAACAGTTTACTGAACTTGACTTTAATAAAATCAGTTTAATTGAAACACTTTCAAAATTAATAGGACACGATATTTCAATGAAAATTATAGTAGAAAATCCTGAAATTATCAGCAATTTAGAAACTGAAATTAAACGACCAGAATTGGAATTATTTGAACTTCAAAAAAACAACATTGAAGCTTCTGAACAATTAATTGCAAAGAAAAATTCGCCAAAATTGATTGGTTTTGCAACTGGTGGTTATGGAAATCCAGGTTTAAATGCGTTAGACAATTCTTTTCAAACCTATTATATGGCAGGTTTAAAAATAAACTGGACTATTTTTGATTGGAATGCTTCTAAAAAAGAACGAAAATCATTGCAAGTAAATAAAGAAATTATAGACAGTCAGCAAGCTGTTTTTATGCTAAATACTAAAATTGAGTTAAATCAACAGCAAACAGAAATAAACAAAATATCTAATTTTATTGAATCGGATAAAACCATTATAGAATTAAGAAAACAAGTATTAAACGCCGCAAATTCTCAGTTAAAAAATGGAGTCATCACCTCATCTTCTTACATCACAGAATTAACAAATTTATTTGAAGCAGAAAACAATCTAAGCAGTCATAAAATACAATTGTTATTGGCAAAAACAAATTATAAAACAATAAAAGGAAATTAATTTAGAGTTGAGAAAATAAAAAAAAGAGGAAAGAGGATTGACGAAAAAGGGAAGAAAAGAGAGTATAGAAAAAAGACAAAAAATAATGTCAAAACAAACAATTACACAAATAAACGTTTAAACAATTTATATGAAAATTACAAAAATATTAATCGGAACATTGATACTTGCGAGTACAATTATCTCTTGTACTAATGGAAATAATAAAGCAGATGGTTACGGAAATTTTGAAGCTACAGAAACAACAATTTCAGCAGAAAATAATGGAAAATTAACCCTCTTTACTATTGAAGAAGGAAAAATTCTAAAAAAAGGAGAATATGTAGGTTTAATTGACACCGTTCAGTTAGCACTAAAAAAAGAACAGCTACTGGTTTCTAAAAACACCATAATATCAAAATCAAAAGG
>NZ_JBFFOE010000101.1:0-8396 GCF_041562875.1 Lutibacter sp.
ATATTGAGTTTGACGGAGAAATTTGTCGAACTGAAAGAATTAATGATGTTTTAAGGTGTATTTTACAGATTGACAAGGGTTTAACAAATAAAAAAAGAGGGCAATTCTCAAAGTATTTGAGTTTGTCCTCTTTAGTGGAGACGCCGGGAATCGAACCCGGGTCCAAACAAGCAACCAAAATACTTTCTACATGCTTAGTTTTCTTTTAATTTTAGTCTTAAAGCTAACCGAAAACAATTTACTTTAAGCTTAGTTTCTTTAGTTTCAAAATGCTATCGAAACACTAGCAAATCTATGTTAACTTTTACGATGCCTCTTTGCTGACCGCCGCTAACCAAGGCTTTCAAGAGACATTCAGCTTGCACACCTAGTGTGCCGAGGCTCATCCTACTATAATTCGGATTAAGCAGCTAAAGCGTAGTTATCTTCGCCGTTTAAAATGTTGAAATTGAGATTTACGAGTGCTATTTCATAACTCGACATGCTTATATGTTAATTGATCTTGCAGTCAAAACCAATCGTCCCCAAAATTTCAAAGATCTAAATCCTTTAAAAGAAAGCAAATTTAAACAAAATATGTCACATAGTTTATTTGTGAGTTCCTTTAATTACTAATATATTGGTACAAATTTTATACCAATTAATATATGAAGATAGGAATCATTAATGAGCGGAAGAATCCACCTGATAAAAGAGTTGTTTTATCTCCAAAAAAATGTAAGCAAATATTGAAAGATTATCCTCAACTTCAAATTAAAGTTGAAAGTTCAGATATTCGAGTTTTTAAGGATGATGAATACAGAAAAGAGGGGATTGAAGTAGTTAATGATGTCTCAGATTGCGATATATTATTGGGCGTAAAAGAGGTGCCCATTGAATTTCTTATTCCAAATAAGGAGTATTTTTTCTTTTCTCATACTATTAAAAAACAACCCTATAATAGAGATTTATTAAGAGCTGTTTTAGAAAAAAATATACAACTTTATGACCACGAAGCAATTACGAATAAAAATGGAGGTAGACTGGTGGCATTTGGCAGATATGCTGGAATAGTAGGTGCTTATAATGGTTTTAGAGCTTATGGGTTGAAGTTTAATTGTTTTAATTTACCTAAAGCTGAAGAATTAACTAGCCAGCAATATTTAATAGATGAATTGAAAAAAGTAAAATTACCAAATATTAAAATTGTACTGTCTGGTTGTGGTAGAGTGGGTAAAGGAGCCAAAGAAATGCTTGATGGAATGGAATTAAGGGAAGTAAATATTACCGAGTTTTTGAACAATTCATTTGATGAACCCGTTTACGTAAATATTGATGCGTTAGATTACAATAAAAGAAAAGATGGGTTTGTAAAAAACGTATCTGATTTCTTTGAACATCCAGGTGCTTATGAAAGTAATTTTATGAGGTTTGCCAAAGTGGCAGATATGTATATTGCTGGACATTTTTATGGTCAAGGTTCTCCAAAAATTATTTCGGCTGAGGATATTAAATCTGAAGAGTTTAATATTAAAGTTATTGCAGACATTAGTTGTGATTTTGGACCAATAGCTTCAACAGTTAGACCATCTACAATTAAAGATCCTGTTTATGGTTTCGATCCTCAAACAGGTGAGGAAGTTGATTATAAAAGTGAAAATGCAATTGCTGTTATGGCTGTTGATAATTTACCATGTGAATTACCTAAAGATGCATCTGAAGGATTTAGTAACAGTTTTGCAGAATATGTAATTCCTTCACTTTTTAATAACGATGAAGATGATATTTTAAGAAGGGCAAGAGTTACAGGAAGAGGAAAATTAAAAAGACGTTTTAAATATTTACAGGATTACGTTGATGGAAAAGAATAATCAGCATGAAATTTTAATGAAGTTGGCAAATGCAAGAATGCCTTATGGAAAATATAAGGGAAAATATTTAATTGATTTACCTGAACATTATATTGTTTGGTACAGAAATAAAGGGTTTCCTGCTGGGAAATTTGGTGAAATGTTACACTTAGCCTATGAAATCCAACTAAATGGGTTGGAAGATATGGTTAGGAAATTAAGAGTTTAAAATTAGATTAAATAAAAAAAGAGTATTTGAAATTATATTTCAAATACTCTTTTTTTATTTAATCCCAATCTATTTTTCGTGAAGCATACATTATAATTGATAATATTAAAAATAAACCTAAGCTACCAACAAGTAGTGCATAATTTTCTAATTGTATTATTACAAAAATAAAAGTGTATAATGCAGAAAGTGAAGCGCCAATAAATAGTGGAAATTTGAATGTTTTTAAAATTGATTTAGAGTATAATGTAATTAATATAATAACTGAAACTCCTGCAATTAAATAAGCCTTTAAAAAATTGCTATGTTCAGAAATTGAAATTAGTAATGTGTAAAACATAGTTAAAGCTAAACCAATCATTAAATATTGAAATGGATGAATGATAATTTTACTAATACTTTGTATTAAGAAAAAAATTAAAAAAGTCAGTGATATAACTAAAAAACCATATTTAGCAGATCGTTCACTCTTTTGGTATTCATCTACCGGTATCATAAAATTTACGCCAAAAGCATATTCTTTTAAATTGGGTAAAATTTTAAAATATTCTTGTGAAAAGGGTCTATTAATATGAAGGACTTTCCATATAGCATTAAAACCATTTTCTGAAATTTTATCTGAATTTAACGGTAAAAAGTTACCAATAAAATTTGCTGTTTTCCAATTAGATGTAATAGTTAAATTGGTTTCTTTTCCAATAGGTATCATTCTTATTTGTTTGCTTCCACTACTATTAAATTTAATTGTAAAATAACTATCATTTGTAAAGGGTAATACCTCTTTATTTAGGTAATTTGTTTCTAATTTATTTAAGCTAACTTCGTCAGAAAGGTTGTTGTTATTTTCTTCATATTTAGGTAAAAATGAAAATTTATGATTGTTAAAATTTATAATTACCTGATTATTAATGCCTTTTAAGTTTGAGGTTTTTATAATAATGGTAGTTTTATCCCAAAGAATATCTTCGTTTTCTATGTCTATTGAACTAAAATCTGGTTTTCCATAAGAACCATTCATAGAAATTTCACCTTTGTAAACAGAAGTTGTATAAATACCTCGTTTTTTTTCTTCAGGATTAATTGTAGCATTCATTTCTAATTTAGTTGGAAAAAAGTAAGCATAATTTAGATGTTCAATTTTTTCTGTCCTGTTGTTTTTTACATCAATAGAGGTTATAATTTTTTCAGTATAAGTTTTATAAGGAATTTTTAAAATTGGACCATATAGGAGTATCTCATTCCCCCATTTTTCATTTATTTCTTGTACTATAGATTCTTGTCTGTTTGCTCTTTCATTAATTAACGATTCAATATAAGATAGAGGAATTAATAGCACAATTATTAATACACCAATCATTAGCATTCTTGCAGTAAGTGAAGTTTTTAACCAATTTCCGAATTTGTTTTGTTGTTTATTCATCTTGTTTTAATTTAAAAGTACTTTGATTTGCAAAGTATATTAATAAAAAAATTTAATTATTATGTATGAGTTTTTCTAAGGCATTAATATGTTTTTGAAATTCCAACCTTCCTAAAACTGAAGCACTGTATTTAGTATTTGGTTTTTTTTCTATAAATTGTTTATTAACATTAATATAATCAACTTTTTCAAGTGCTTTAATATGGCTCGCTAAATTACCATCAGTTACACCTAAAATTTCTTTTAGTGTATTAAAATCAATAGTTTCATTAACTATAAGGGCAGACATAATTCCCAATCTAACCCTATGATCAAAAACCTTATTTATATGTTTAAGGATATCTTTCAAATTTTATTTTTTATCGTATTTGTTATAAAGAACAGTACCATATATAATGTGTAAAATACCAAAACCTAATGCCCAAAAGTACAATCCATAACCAATAAATTGTGTGGCAATTAAGCCAATACATATATTTAGTAATCCTAAATACCTAATATCTCCTAATGTATATTTACTTGCATTTACACAAGCTAAACCATAAAAAATAAGCGTTGTGGGAGCAATTAATCCTATTAAGCCATATTGGTATAATATAATGCTAAAGAGTCCACCAGTAAATAATGGAATTGAAAAGTTTATTAATAGTCTTTTAGTGGTAGGGTCCCAAAGTTTTTCTCCACTCTTTTTTGCTTTTCTTGAAGAAAAAATAAAAGCTGTTAGTGTGGATAAAATTAATACAAGTAATGCAATACCAACTAACAAATATTCTAAATATGAAATAGGCAATAAGGAAATAGTGGTACCTGAACTTTGGTAACTAACAATAATATAATTTGCTAGGAAAGCTCCAATTAAGGCATATATCCCAGCTATAATTCCTGATAAGCCACTTAAAGAAATAAATCGAGATGATTTATTCATGATAGATTTAATTTCTGAAATGTCTTTTAAATAGTCTTTGTTTGTCATGAAAAAGTACTTTGAAATGCAAAGTAAATCTTTTTATTTAGACTAAACAAATTTTTTTACAACTTTTCAACAATAGAATGTTATTAACTAATTGAAGTAAAAGACAAATTAGGTTTAAATATTTTATAGTTTTAAAATCTAAAATAACGAACCAAATAAACTTACTTAAATATGTCCGAACAATTAGTCTTTCCGAAAATATATACACATAAAGAGGTGTTAAAGAGTGCTTTAGAATATTTCAAAGGAGATGAGCTTGCAGCAACTACTTGGATTAATAAGTATGCAATGAAAAATAAAGAAGGTGAGTTTTTCGAATCTACGCCAAATGATATGCATTTTAGGATGGCAACCGAATTTGCACGTATTGAAAAAAAATATTTAGGTAAAGAAATAAGTGTTGAAGGACTTTCAGCTTACGGAAAGAAGCGTAGTTTTTTGACAGAAGATGCCATTTTTGAGTTGTTTAAAGATTTTAAATATACCATTCCACAAGGAAGTGTAATGTCTTCTTTAGGAAATAATAATGTGATTGCCTCTTTATCAAACTGTGTGGTTGTTCCTCCGGTATTAGATTCTTATGGAGGTATTTTTTATACGGATCAGCAATTGGCACAATTATTTAAAAGGCGTTGTGGTGTTGGTGTAGATTTATCTAATTTAAGACCAAGTGGTGCACAGGTTTCAAATTCTGCAGGAAGCACTACTGGAGCAGTTTCATTTATGGAACGTTTTTCAAACACTACAAGAGAAGTTGCTCAAAATGGAAGAAGAGGTGCATTAATGCTTACTATGGATATTGCACATCCTGACATTGAGGATTTTGTAACTATAAAACAAGATTTAACTAAAATTACAGGTGCAAATATTTCACTTCGTTTGTCTGATGAATTTATGATTGCCGTTGTAAATGATAGTGAATTTACGTTGCGTTGGCCAATAGATAGTGAAAAACCTACGTATACTAAAGTTATTAAAGCAAAAAAATTGTGGGATACTATTATAAAATGTGCTCATAATACTGCAGAACCAGGTTTAATATTTTGGGATCGCCAACATTATTATTCAACATCTTCAATATATCCAGGGTTTAAAAATAGTTCTACTAATCCTTGTTCTGAAATAGCAATGCAAGGTGGTGACAGTTGCCGCTTAATAGCAATTAACTTATATAGTTTTGTTGAAAAACCTTTTACTGAAGAAGCAACATTTAACCATAAAAAATTCTATGAAGTTGTATATGAATCTCAACGTTTAATGGATGATTTGGTTGATTTAGAATTAGAAGCTGTTGATAAAATTTTCAACAAAATAATGCATGACAAAGAGCCAACGGAAATTAAACAAGTTGAAATTGATACTTGGAAATTATTGTACAAAACAGGTAAGAAGGGAAGAAGAACAGGTTTAGGTTTTACCGCTTTGGCTGATGCTATGGCAGCTTTAGGTAAAAAGTTTGATACAGATGAAGCAATTGCTGTTGTTGATGAGATAATGAAAACTAAATTTAAAGGTGAGTTTGACAGTAGTATTGATATGGCAATAACGCGCGGAAAATTTGAAGTCTTTAATCCTGAAATAGAAAACTATTCTGAATTTATTCATATGGTTGAAAAAGAGTTCCCTGCCATTTATAAACGAATGATGAAGTATGGACGTAGAAATATTTCTATAAGCACAGTTGCACCAACAGGAAGCTTAAGTATGTTGGCACAAACATCATCAGGAATTGAGCCGGTTTTCCTTTTATCCTATAAAAGAAGAAGAAAAGTTAACCAAGACGATCCAAATGCTAAAATTGCTTATGTTGATGATATGGGTGATGCTTTTGAAGAATTTGAAGTTTACCATCCAAAGTTAAAACAATGGATGGAAGTTACAGGTAAAACCAAAATTGAAGATAGCCCATATGCGGGTTCAACAGCACCTGAAATTGACTGGAAAAAGCGTGTTGAAATGCAAGCATTAGTTCAAAAATATACAACACATTCAATAAGTTCAACAATTAATTTAGCAACTGATGTTTCTGTTGAATTAGTGGGTGATATATATATTGAATCATGGAAACAGGGTTTAAAAGGAATTACAGTGTATAGAGATGGATCTAGAAGTGGAATTTTGGTAGCTAGTGATGCTAAAAAAGAAAAGAAAAATGATGAATGTTTTGCAGAAACTATTTTTCCAAAGCGACCTAAAACAATTGAAGCAAAAGTTGTGCGTTTCCAAAATGATTACGATAAATGGGTTGCGGTAGTTGGTTTAATAAATAATAGACCCTATGAAGTTTTTACAGGGAAAATTGAAGATGCATTTATTTTGCCTGCTTGGTTAGAGCAAGGTTGGGTAATTAAAAATAGAGATGAAAAAGGAGATTCTCGTTACGATTTTCAATTTTTAGACAAACAAGGTTATAAGGTAACTTTAGAAGGATTGTCTAGAACTTTTGATAAAGAATATTGGAATTATGCCAAACTAATTTCAGGAGTATTACGTCATGGAATGCCAATTGCATACGTAGTGGATTTAATTAATAATTTAAATATGTACGATGAAAATATTAATACTTGGAAAAATGGAATCGTACGTACATTAAAACAATTTGTAGCTGATGGTACAAAAGCAGCAGATAAAAAATGTCCAGATTGTGGGGATCCAGAAGGACTGATTTATGAAGAAGGTTGCTTAAAATGTAAAAGTTGTGGACATTCTAAATGTGGATAATCTTTTTTTAAAAATAGAAAGATAAAAAAAACACCAACAAAATTTAAATTTCGTTGGTGTTTTTTATGAACTCTACAGTGCAATATATTATAAATCAAAAAGAGCGATATTGGTCTATTATGTGGGATTAAGCTCAGCTTGAAACTGAGAAAGAAAGTTAAAACGAGTTTATCGTTTTTCTAATAGCAACTAAGTGAGTTAATAAATTTTCTAAATGTTTTAAATCTAACATATTAGCACCATCACTTTTTGCATTTGAAGGATCAAAATGAGTTTCTAAAAATAAGCCATCAACTCCAACAGCAACTCCAGCTCTTGCAATGGTTTCAATCATATCAGGTCTTCCACCTGTAACTCCACTACTTTGATTTGGTTGTTGTAAAGAATGTGTTATATCTAAAATAGTTGGTGCGTATTGTTGCATTTCTGGAATACCTCTAAAATCAACAATCATATCCTGATAGCCAAACATTGTACCTCTATCGGTAATCCAAACTTTTTCGTTATTGCAATCTTTTACTTTTTGAACTGCATGTTTCATGGCAGAAGGGCTCATAAATTGTCCTTTTTTTAAGTTTACAACCTTTCCAGTATTTGCTGCGGCAACAACTAAATCGGTTTGACGAACTAAAAATGCAGGAATTTGTAACACATCAACATATTCAGCAGCTATTGCGGCATCTTCATTTGTATGAATATCTGTTACTGTTGGAACGTGAAATGTTTCAGAAACTTTTCTTAATATTTTTAATGCTTTTTCATCTCCAATTCCAGTAAAACTATCAATTCTGCTTCTGTTTGCCTTTTTGAAACTACCTTTAAAAACAAACGGAATTTGTAATTTATCAGTCACTTTTAAAATATGTTCAGCAATACGTAAAGCCATTTCTTCTCCTTCAATAGCACAAGGACCAGCCAATAAAAAGAAATTGTTACTATCCGTATGTTTTATGTTTGGAATCAGATTTAAATTCATGATTTTTAATTTTTTTCAAAGATACTATTTTATATAGCTGATTAAAACAGAATTATTCTTAATTTTATAAGAAGGATTTACCATTATTTTAAAAATAATAGTATGAAATATATTAAGCTAATAGTGTTCATTGTTTTTTTAGGATGCACTACACCTAAAATACTATATGATTACGATAATCAAGTTGATTTTAATCAATACAAAACATTTCAGTTTTATAATGATATTCTATTAAATATTAATGAAAT
>NZ_JBFFOE010000102.1:0-8216 GCF_041562875.1 Lutibacter sp.
TAAATATTGATGATATTTTACTATTAGAAGATGGTCACTGCTTTAAAGATAGTATCCTTAACTTATGCAGTACATTTGGCCGTAAAAACCAACATTTTCAATTGCACAGTGGAAGTTTTGACACATTAATTAAACTTTCTAAAGAAGGTTTAGGAATGACACTGTTACCTTATCTACAAACGTTAGATTTAAATCCAGAAGATAAAATTTATTTAAGAGAATTTAAAGAACCTGTACCAGCCAGAGAAGTTAGTATTATTTATCATAAATCTCAACTAAAAATTCAATTAATAGAAGCATTAAAAAATGTTATTGATGGAATTGTAAGAGGTGTAATAGCCTTTAACGACGTAAAAATAATTAGCCCTATACACCAAAAAAAAGGAGCATAAATGCTCCTTTTTTTTTATTTTTTTACAATTGCTAAACAAGTATGTAAATCTGGTTTATTTAATGTAAACTCTCTTAACCAAAAGTACAATTCTTTAATTTCAAAAGGTAATAGTCTATTTATTGCTTTTTCTAATTCTTTTTTAAATAAGTCTTTATTAAAACTAACTTTCTCAAGTACTATTTTAGTGTACTCAAACATTGCTCTTGCCATATTTTAAAAGATTTTAGTTGGTTAAATTAAAACGATTAATATATATATTTAGTATAGTGAATTTACAAAATAAAAATTAGAAAAAAAATTATTAAACCATCTCTTTATAAAAAATTACAGTTTGTTAATTTTTTCAAGTAAATTATTAGCTTCTTCTTCTAATTCTAAAGTTATGTTTTTAAAATGTGCTTTTTTATTTTCAACATTTTTCATGTTCACTTTTTCTACTAAAGAATCAAATGCCAAAATTGCTTCATCAATAATTGCTTCAGTATCTTTAGAATCAGTTTTAGGATTTAATAATTCCAAAGTGTAACACTCTTCAATTATATCTCCTAATACGTAATTAATATCTTTTTTTAAATTTTTAATGCTTGCCATAATGTCTATTTATTTTTATCCGTGCAAATTTACAAGAAATTGATTAATTACTTCATTAAAAGATTAAAAATTAACCTAATATTTAACAAAAAATGAATAAATATCCTTAATAACAACAATTATTAAGAAATCTTTAAATCCTTTAGTGTTTTAAGAGAATTTTCAATATGCTTTTCTGCACCAAACTGACTATTAAAAATATATTGTACAATTCCATCTTTATCTACAACATAGGTAACTCTGCCAGGTAAAAAAATCATACTTTTTGAAACTCCAAATAACTTTCTTACCTCATTATTAATATCGGCTAATAAAGTAAATGGTAAACTATATTTCTCTTCAAATTTTTTATGCGATTCAACACTATCAGAACTAATGCCTATAATAACAGCATCTATATTTTTAAATTGTTCAAATTCATCCCTGAATTTACATGCTTGTTTTGTGCAACCAGATGTATCATCTTTTGGATAAAAATAAATAACCATCGGTTTTCCAGTAGTATTATTTACTGTGAATAAATTTCCATTTTGATCCTTTAATTTAAATGAAGGTACTTTATCTCCAACTTTAATTTTTTCCATAGATGTACTCTTCATTTTAAAATTTAATAATAGTATTCCAACGATTACAACTGCTATTAAAATTAATTTTTTAATATTTAAATTTTAACAAATATCAATTAAAAAAATTAATTAGTTAGTTTTGCAGTATAAAATAAGAATCCTAGAAATTTTCTTCTAATAATTTTAGGCAAATTATAGCTGACTTCAAAAAAAATAAAAGATATATTAATGAAAACATTTATTGAAAATTTACCAAAAGCAGAATTGCATTTACATATTGAAGGTTCTTTTGAACCTGAATTAATGTTTAAAATTGCAAAAAGAAATGAAATTAAAATACCATATAATTCAGTTGAAGAAATTGAAGAAGCTTATAAATTTGATTGTTTACAAGACTTCTTAGATATTTATTATCAAGGTGCAGGAGTTTTAACCACTGAACAAGATTTTTATGATTTAACATATAGCTATTTACAAAAATGTGCAACTCAAAATGTACGTCACACTGAAATTATGTTTGACCCACAAACACATACAGAACGTGGTATTTCATTTGAAACTGTAATAAACGGAATTTCAAAAGCTTGTGATGATGCTAAAGAAAAACTGAATGTTTCTTCATTATTAATCATGAGTTATTTGCGTCATTTAAGTGAAGAAGATGCTTTTAAAACGCTAAAACAATCACTTCCTTTTAAAAGTAAAATTGCAGCAGTTGGGCTAGATTCTTCTGAAAAAGGGAATCCGCCATCAAAATTTAAAAATGTGTATGAAGCTTCTGTTAAAGAAGGTTATATTCCTGTTGCTCATGCGGGTGAAGAAGGATCAGCTGATTATGTTTGGGAAGCAATTGATATTTTAAGTATTAAACGTATTGACCACGGAAATAATTCACTTGAAGATGAAAAATTAGTTGCAGAAATTATTAAACGTGATATGGCTTTAACTGTTTGCCCATTATCAAACACCGCATTGCAAGTTGTTGATGATTTAAAAAATCACCCGTTGAAAAAAATGATGGATTTAGGTTTAAAAGTGACTATAAATTCTGATGATCCGGCCTATTTTGGTGGACAAGTAAATGAAAATTACATTGAAATTCAAAAAGCATTGAATTTAACTAAAGCAGATTTATACCAATTAGCAAAAAATTCTTTTCAATATTCATTATTAGATAAAAAATCTAAAGAAGTACTTATTAAAGAACTTGATAATTATTATAAAAATAACGCTTAATGAAATCTGGAAAAATTGTTCTTGATATCATAGGTAAAATTAAAACACCTTGGCTTACTCTTGAGAACATGCCAATTCAACCAACTGGCGCAAAAAATATAAAAGGTGTAATTGAAGTATTACCTGAATATTATGATGGTTTAAAAGATATTGAAGGCTTTTCACATATTACTTTAATATATCAACTACATTTAGTCACAGAACCTCAATTAGAAGTTATTCCTTTTATGGATACTGAAACTAAAGGAATTTTTGCAACCAGATCACCAAAAAGGCCAAATAAATTAGGTATCTCAACAGTTGAAATTGAAAAAGTTGAAGGAAATAAAATTTTTATATTTGATGTGGATATGATAAATGATTCTCCATTATTGGATATTAAACCTTTTTTTGAAGATTTTGATAATAGATTTAACACCAAAAAAGGTTGGTTATCCAATAAAACAAATACCAATAAATATCACTTTAAATCTGATGACAGATTTAAATAATTTATCTTTAATAATTATACTAAATATTCATTAATTTTCGTTTACCCTTTAATAAACTAATCAAATCAAATGAAAAAAACAATTATTTTAATTATCTCTATATTTTTTACGTTAACAACTCTATTTAGCCAAGCTAATGAAAAGTTTATTGATACAGGATCTGTAAAAAATCAATTCGATTATCTTATCAATAAATCTTTTAGTTATAAAGATTATAAAAATATAAAACTAAATTGGTTAACTAAACTAGAAGTTAATGTAATAGATTCTTTATCAAAATCGAAAAATGAAATTCTAAAAAGTTATGTAATTATTAATTCTCAAAACAAAACAATTGACAGTTTAAAAACTTCCATTGTGAATTACGAAAAAAATATAACAACTTTAACAAATGAAAAACAAAGTATTTATTTACTCGGAATAGAATTTGGAAAGTCATTTTTTAAAACGTTCATGTTTATAATAATTGGAATTTTAATTATTTTATTAGCCTTCTTTATTTCTAAATTTCAAAAAAGCAATAGCTTTACTACTCAAGCCAAATTAGACTTAAAAGAGTTAGAAGATGAATTTGAAACTCATAGGAAAAATGCTTTAGAGCGTGAACAAAAAGCAATGCGTAGACTACAAGATGAATTAAATAAACAAAAAAAAGAGTAACTTTACTTTCAAATTTAACTAAAAATGTTTTTTATTATGAAAAAAAATATGGGATCTGTTGACAAAATTGTTAGAGTATTAGTTGCAATAATTATTGCTGTTTTATATTGGCAAGGAATTATAAGTGGTACACTTGGGATTGTACTTTTAGTTTTTGCAGGTGTATTTGTATTAACTAGTTTAATAAGTTTTTGCCCTTTATATACTATATTAGGGTTAAATACTTGCAAGAAAAAATAAAATTTCAATAAAAAAAGAGGCTTTTAAAAGCCTCTTTTTTTATTCTCCACTATAACTCACAAAATTTCTTGGTGTTTCGTACAACGTAATCGAAAGTTCTAATTCTTTATCAATTTTTAAACGTAACTTATTCCAAATTACGACTGAAATATTTTCAGCCGTTGGATTTAGTGTTTTAAATTCCTCAACTTCTTCGTTTAAATTTTTATGGTCAAATTTCTCTTCAATTTCAGTTTCAATAAGGCTTTTTAGAATTTTCATATCCATCACAAAACCAGTTTCTGAATGAATTTCACCTTTCACAGAAACTATTAAATCATAATTATGCCCATGGTAATTTGGGTTGGCACATTTTCCAAAAACAGTGGCGTTTCTAGCATCGGTCCAATCTGCATTGTATAATCTATGAGCAGCGTTAAAATGCGCTTTTCTATTTACGGTTACTTTCATTTAAAATTTTTATTTACTAATAAAGCTATAATATTTTTCAAAAATTATTTTAAACCATTCAGTATAAATATCCGGATGTTCTAACATATCATTTTTCACTTCTTCAACAGTCATCCATTTAAAACTTTCAACTTCTTCCTTATTAATTTTAGGATTTTCATTAAAATAACCAATCATAATATGGTCTAATTCATGCTCCGTTAAACCATTTTCAAACGGTGCTTTGTATATAAATGAAGTAACTTCTTTTAACTCACAAACAAAGCCCATTTCTTCTTGTAAACGACGTTTACCTGCTTCAATATTACTTTCTCCATTACGTTGATGACTACAACAAGAATTTGTCCATAATAGTGGAGAATGATATTTATCCGCAGCTCTTTGCTGCAACATTAATTCATTCTTATCATTAAAAATAAATACCGAAAATGCTCTATGTAATATCGCTTTTTCATGAGCTTCCATTTTTGGCATTAAACCAATTTGCTCATCTTTTTCATTTACTAAAATAACCTGTTCTTCTATCATTATATTTTGAATTGCAACAAATTTACGAAAAAGAATACTGAAAATTAAAAGATTTCAAAATTGAAAAATACGAAACTTATTGAAACGTTAAATCATTAAATATTTTCATAAGAATACCATATATTTGCACCTCAAAATTTGAAGATGAGTTTTTTAAAAGAAATAGAGCGTAGACGTACCTTTGGAATTATTTCGCATCCCGATGCTGGTAAAACTACTTTAACTGAAAAGTTATTATTATTTGGTGGTGCAATACAAGAAGCTGGTGCAGTAAAAAATAATAAAATTAAGAAAGGTGCAACTTCCGATTTTATGGAAATTGAGCGTCAACGTGGTATTTCTGTAGCTACCTCTGTGCTTGCTTTTATTTATAAAGATAAAAAAATAAATATTTTAGATACACCTGGACATAAAGATTTTGCTGAGGATACTTTTAGAACTTTAACCGCTGTTGATAGTGTTATTGTAGTAATTGATGTTGCAAAAGGTGTTGAAGAACAAACTGAAAAATTAGTTGAAGTTTGTAGAATGCGTAAAATCCCAATGATTGTTTTCATAAATAAATTAGATCGTGAAGGTAAAGATGCATTTGATTTATTGGATGAAGTTGAACAAAAATTAGGTTTAAGAGTTACACCTTTGAGTTTTCCTATTGGAATGGGTTACGATTTTAAAGGAATTTATGATATTTATGGGGGAAAAATTAATTTATTTTCAGGAGATAATAAACAATCTGTTTCTGAAGGTATTGAATTTACAGATATTTCTGTGCCTGAATTAGATGAAATTATTGGTAAAAAACCAGCCAATACATTACGTGAAGAAGTTGAATTAGTTTCTGAAGTTTATCCAGAATTCAACAAAGAAGAATACCTAAAAGGAGATTTACAACCTGTATTTTTTGGTTCAGCTTTAAACAATTTTGGTGTAAAAGAAATGTTGGAATGTTTTATTGAAATTGCTCCATCACCACAACCAAAAATGTCTGAGGAGCGTTTAGTAAATTCAAAAGAAGAAACAATGACTGGTTTTGTGTTTAAAATACACGCCAATATGGACCCAAATCATAGAAACAGACTGGCATTTGTTAAAATTGTTTCAGGAACTTTTAAAAGAAATTCACCGTATTTACATGTACGTCATAATAAAAAATTAAAATTTTCTAGTCCAAATGCCTTTTTTGCTGAAAAGAAAGAAATTGTGGATGAATCGTTCCCAGGTGATATTGTTGGATTACAAGATACAGGAACATTTAAAATTGGTGATACTTTAACAGAAGGTGAAATCTTAAATTTTAAAGGTGTTCCAAGTTTTTCGCCTGAACATTTCAGATATGTTAATAATGCAGACCCTTTAAAATCTAAACAATTATTTAAAGGATTAGATCAATTAATGGATGAAGGTGTTGCACAATTATTTACACTAGATTTAAACGGAAGAAAAGTAATTGGAACCGTTGGCGCCTTACAATATGAAGTAATTCAATACAGGTTAGAACACGAATATGGAGCAAAATGTAGTTATGAAAACTTACCTGTTCATAAAGCTTGTTGGGTAGATCCTGAAGATATAAAAAATGCTGAATTCAAAGAATTTAAACGGGTAAAACAACGCTTTTTGGCTACCGACAAACAAGGACAATTAGTATTTTTTGCTGATTCAGAATTTACCATACAAATGACTCAAAGTAAATATCCATCCGTTAAATTACATTTTACCAGCGAGTTTAAATAATTAATATTCAATAACCGTAAACTCTAATTGTAAAGGTTTTATAGATTTTAACAGCAAAGGAATAAAATCATTACCAAGTTTTAAATAAATTTCCGAAAAATTACGAGTCCGCTCTTCTAAACTTTGATTTGGAAACAATTCATTTTGTAATAAAATAATTCTTTCTACAACATCAGAAAGTTTACGTTTTTGAGCTTTTAACAATCTTTTTTCTAAATTATCAAGTCCGTTTAGTTGTTTTTTCTCTTGTGCATTTACAGCTCCTAAAAAAGAAACATCTGTTTGTCTTGCAAGCTCTTTTAAAGCCTTAAATTGTTGTTGTAAATGTTGTTTTTGCTTAGAAAAATCAATTTCAACATCCGAAATTTCTTTTATTTTATTTGAAATTAAAGTTCCTTGCTCTAAAAATAATTCTCGCAAAGAAATATTTAATTTACAACTCTTAACTACCTGCTTTTCAGAAACTAACAATACTGAATTTCTTAATAATAATATTGGAAATGGTGTGTTTACACTATCAAAATAGTTCTTCAACTGAAACCAATATGCCAACTCTCCTCCTCCTCCAATATAACATAAATTAGGTAAAACTGTTTCTTGAAACAGAGGTCTCATAATCACATTTGGACTAAAACGTTCTGGATTATTTGATACTTCACTTAAAATTTCATCTTCTGAAAAAACAAGATTTGTATTATTAATTTTATATGTATTGTTTTCAAAGATAATACGTTCCCTCAAATTATCTTTTAGATAAAATAAGTTAATTTCTCTTGGGTTTACTTGAATAGAATAATTTTCACCTAAGTTTTCAATTGTTTTGGACACTTCTTTGAATGAAGTGTTATTTATTAATTCTTCTTCAATAGCAGGTATAAATTGTTGTTTTAATTGGGTGTCGTCTCCATCAATAATTACTAATCCATGTACTCCAAAAAGTTCATTTACTAAATAACGTGTTGCATCTGTTAAATTACCGTGATTTAAATATGATTTTTGAAATAATTCTTTCAAATAATTTGCATCAATAGAATTACCTATTAATTTAGAAAAATCGTTAAAAACACTATCAAAACCTTCAGTTTTTAATCTACCAACAGCTCCACTACTTTCGCGTTTCCACTTTACTTTCTTATCTTCAAAATTAAAATAGTTAATCTCTTCAAAATCGTGATCTTCAGTTGCCATCCAATAAACGGGTACAAAATTCTGATTTGGAAATTCCTTTTTTAAGACTTCCGTTAAATTGATTGTTGAAATTATTTTATATAGAAAATATAAAGGGCCTGTAAAAATATTTAATTGATGCCCAGTTGTAACGGTAAA
>NZ_JBFFOE010000103.1:0-8212 GCF_041562875.1 Lutibacter sp.
AATGAGGAATTATTAATTATACCTTATTCAGATCATAAAATTAATGTAGCACAATATATTTATGAAGTAATTGTATTGGCGTTACCATTAAAAAGAATTCATCCAGGTGTAAATGACGGAACGCTACATTCAGAAGTATTAGATAAGTTAAGAGAATTAGAAATTAAGGAGGAAGAAATAGAGAAAGACAAGGAGATTGATCCTAGGTGGAATAAATTAAAGAATATACTAATAGATAAAAATACAAGTAATGGCACATCCTAAAAGAAAAATATCAAAAACAAGAAGAGACAAAAGAAGAACTCACTATAAAGCAGTAGCTCCTCAAGTAGCAATTGACCCAACAACTGGTGAGGCACATTTATATCATAGAGCTCATTGGCATGAAGGAAAATTATACTACAGAGGTCAAATTGTAATAGATTCTGTTGAAATTCAAGCTTAATTAAAATAAGTTAAAACATACTAAAAACTCTCATTTTTGAGGGTTTTTTTTGTTTTTTTAAATAAAATGGGTCAAAAATGATAAAAATCAGTAAATAATCAAATTATAATTTACTATTTTTACCCACTCTTTTTTCATGAAAGTAAAACAAATTATGACAAAAATTACCGCTGCAATTACTGCTGTTGGGAAATATGTTCCCGAAGATATTTTGACAAACGCAATGTTAGAAAAATCAGTAGATACAAATGATGAATGGATCACTTCAAGAACAGGAATTAAAGAACGTAGAATTTTAAAAGGAGAAGGGAAAGGGACTTCTTATATGGCAATAAAAGCGGCTCAGGAGCTTATTGCTAAGAAAAAATTGGATCCTAAGGAAATAGATCTTGTAATAGTAGCAACAGCAACCCCAGATATGCAAGCCGCTGCAACTGCAGTTTATACGGCTTCACAAATAGGAGCAACCAATGCTTTTGGTTTTGATTTAGAAGCTGCTTGTTCAAGTTTTTTATATGGAATGTCTGTAGCCTCAAGTTTTATTGAATCTGGAAAATATAAAAAAGTATTGCTTATCGGAGCTGATAAATGCTCTTCTATGATAGATTATACAGATAGAGCAACTTGTATTATATTTGGAGATGGTGCAGGAGCAGTTTTATTTGAACCAAATGAAGAAGGTTTAGGACTACAAGATGAGTACTTAAGAAGTGATGGAGAAGGAAGAGAATTTCTAAAAGTAAAAACAGGTGGATCTATGTATCCTACAACAAAAGAGGCTTTAGATAATAAAGAAAATTTTGTTAGACAAGATGGAAAAACCGTTTTTAAAAATGCTGTGTTTAATATGGCTGACGCAACTGTTAAAATTCTGAAGCGAAATAATTTAACAAATGAAGATGTTACTTGGCTTGCAGCTCACCAAGCAAATAAAAGAATTATTGAAGCAACTGCAAATAGAATAAATTTGGATAGTTCAAAAGTAATGATGAATATTCAAAAATATGGTAATACTACATCTGCAACTTTACCATTGCTTTTAGCAGATTACGAAAATCAACTTAAAAAAGGAGATACTATAATTTTTGCAGCATTTGGAGGTGGTTTCACTTGGGGATCAATTTACTTAAAATGGGCATATAACTCATAATTATTAAAAATTAAAACTAAAACCAAAACGAATATGGATATAAAAGATATTCAAAACCTGATTAAATTTGTAGCCAAATCTGGAGCAAGTGAAGTAAAGTTAGAAATGGAAGATATTAAAATCACCATTAAAACAGGTTCAGAAAGATTAGAAACTACTATATTGCAACAAGCACCTATGGTAAATACTCAAATGCCATTTGCAGGAACTATTTCCCAAGTTGAAACTCCTATTGTAGATGCTGTTGCAAAAGAAGAAATTTCAAAATATGTTGAAATAACTTCTCCAATAATTGGAACCTTTTATAGAAAACCATCACCTGATAAGCCAGTTTTTGTTGAAGTTGGAGATATGGTAAATTCAGAAACAATAGTTTGTATGGTTGAAGCTATGAAGTTATTTAATGAGATTGAAGCTGAAGTTTCAGGTAAAATAGTGAAAATTTTGATTGAAGATGGAACTCCAGTTGAGTTTGGTCAACCATTATTTTTAGTAGATCCTTCATAGTTTTAATGTTATTTTAATTTCAAATTTTAATTTGAAATTAATTTTTTTGTAAATAATTTGAAAGCATTATGTTTAAAAAAATATTAATTGCCAATAGGGGTGAAATAGCTTTACGAGTTATAAGAACCTGTCGAGAAATTGGAATAAAAACGGTAGCTGTGTATTCTACAGCCGATGCTGAGAGTTTACACGTTCGTTTTGCAGATGAAGCCGTTTGTATTGGACCACCAGCAAGTAGTGAGTCCTATTTAAAAATGTCAGCTATTTTAGCAGCAGCAGAAATTACAAATGCTGATGCAATTCACCCCGGATATGGTTTTTTATCTGAGAATGCTAAATTTTCAAAATTATGTGAAGAACATAATATTAAATTTATAGGTGCTTCTGCAGATATGATTAGTAAAATGGGAGATAAAGCATCTGCTCGGGCTACAATGAAAGCAGCTGGAGTGCCAACAATTCCTGGTTCTGAAGGGTTGTTAGAGACATTTGAAGAAGCGCAAATATTGGCTGATGAAATGGGATATCCTGTTATGTTAAAAGCAACTGCAGGTGGCGGGGGAAAAGGAATGCGTGCTGTTTGGAAAAAAGAAAATTTACTAAATGCTTGGGATTCTGCTAGGCAAGAAGCTTTTGCTTGTTTTGGAAATGATGGTATGTATATGGAAAAACTCATTGAAGAGCCAAGGCATATTGAGATTCAAGTTATTGGAGATTCATTTGGAAAAGCGTGTCATTTATCAGAAAGAGATTGTTCAATTCAACGTCGTCATCAAAAGTTAACTGAAGAAGCTCCTTCACCATTTATGACCACTCAATTGAGAAAGAAAATGGGTGATGCGGCTGTAATGGCAGCTGAATTTATTTCATATGAAGGTGCTGGTACAGTTGAATTTTTAGTAGACAAGCATAGAAATTTCTACTTTATGGAAATGAATACACGTATTCAAGTAGAGCACCCTATTACTGAGCAAGTAATAGATTATGATTTAATCTATGAGCAAATAAAAGTAGCTGCTGGAATTCCTATTTCTGGAAAAAATTATACGCCGAAATTACACTCTATTGAATGTAGAATTAATGCTGAAGATCCATATAAAGATTTTAGACCTTCGCCTGGTAAAATAACAACATTACATATACCAGGAGGCCATGGAATTAGAGTTGATACACATGTGTATGCAGGATATACAATTCCTCCTAATTATGATTCAATGATAGCAAAATTAATTACGACTGCTCAAACACGTGAAGAAGCAATTAATAAAATGAAAAGAGCCTTAGATGAATTTGTAATAGAAGGTATAAAAACAACAATTCCTTTTCATAGACAGTTAATGGATCATCCAGATTATATTGCTGGTAATTATACTACAAAATTTATGGAGGACTTTGTGATTTTACCAGTGGTAGAATGAAGTATAGAATTAAAATAATAAAAAAAGGATATGAATTTTCATATCCTTTTTTTATTTAAATTTACTTTCAATTATATATCTTATGAAGGAAAAAGAGTTACATATTGATGGTATTGATAAAATTATTTTAAAAAATTTAATGAAAGATGCCAGAACACCAATATTGGGCATAGCTCGTGAAATTGGAATTTCTGGTGCTGCCATTCATCAAAGATTGCGTAAGCTAGAAGCTTCTGGTCTAATTGAAGGCTCAAAATTCATAATTAATCCAAAGATTATAGGATATAAAATAGTAGCATTTGTCGGTGTTTTTTTAGATGCAGAAAGCAAATATTTAGCAGTTGTTAAAAGACTGAAAGAAATTCCAGAAGTCATTGAAAGTCATTATACAACAGGTAATTACACTATTTTTATAAAAATTTTATCTAAAGATAATGAGCATTTAGTGAAACTCCTTAATCAAGAAATTCAATCAATAAAAGGAGTCGCAAGAATAGAAACATTTATTTCTTTAGAACAACAAATTGATCGACAAATTCAATTATAAAAGAGTTTCAATTTGCCTTTTTTTAATTGTTTTTAATCATTAATCATCTCTTGATCCCAATATTCTTAATCCCCAATATAATAACATTGCTAAAGAACCCAAGGCAGCAACCAAATAAGTTCTTGCAGCCCATTTTAAAGCATCTTTTGCGCCGTCTTGTTCTTCATTAGTAAGCATATTATTCGTTTTTAACCAGACTAATGCTCGGTTACTAGCGTCATATTCAACAGGCAGTGTGATAAAACTGAATAAAGTAGCTAATGCCATCATTCCAAGGCCAATAACTGCAATTACAAAGCCTATTCCTGCATTACCCGATGTAGCTCCAAGAATTAAACCACCAATTACTAGCCATTGTGAAAATTTTGAAGAAACTCCAACCGCAGGAACTAATTTTGAGCGAAGTTGCAACCATTCATAAGCTTGTGCATGTTGTACGGCATGACCACATTCGTGAGCCGAAACAGCAGCTGAAGAAGCATTCCTTTCATGATAAACGGACTCACTTAAATTCACAGTTTTATTTACTGGGTTGTAGTGATCTGTCAATTTTCCTGAAGTAGAAATAACTTCAACATCAAAAATACCATTATCATGTAACATTTTTTCTGCAATCTCTCTTCCACTCAATCCATTTCGTAATTGAATTTTTGAATAATGATTAAATTTACTTTTTAATTTTCTACTTACTAGCCAGCTAATTAATGAGATAGCACCAATTATTATATAAAAACCGATCATAAATTTCTTTTTAAATTAGTTTATTTTATTTTAATAAATTTACATCATAAATTATTCCAAAATATGTCAATAGACAAAATGACAAAAACACCAAATATACTTTTAATTTATACTGGCGGAACCATTGGTATGGTTAAAGATTACAAAACAGGGGCTTTACGCAGTTTTGATTTTGAAAAGTTAGTAAAACACATTCCTGAAATTAATCATTTAAAATGTACTATTAATACTATTTCATTTGAAGAACCTATTGACTCATCAAATATGAATACAGATGATTGGGTTGTTATTTCTGAAATTATTGAAGATAATTATGAAAAATTTGATGGTTTTGTTGTTCTACATGGCTCTGATACTATGTCGTACACAGCATCAGCTATCAGTTTTATGTTTGAAAATTTATCAAAACCAATAATTTTTACAGGATCACAATTGCCAATTGGAGATTTAAGAACTGATGCAAAGGAAAATTTGATTACTTCTATAGAAATAGCTTCAGCGCAAGATAATGGAAACCCAATAATTTCTGAGGTTTGTTTGTATTTTGAATATAAGTTATATAGAGGTAATAGGACTACAAAAATAAATTCCGAGCATTTTGAAGCATTTACTTCACCTAATTTTCCTCCATTAGGAGAAAGTGGAGTTCATTTAAAATTAAATAAACAATTAATTTATAAGCCAACAATTATAAAACCTTTAAAAGTTAGAAAGCGATTAGACAATAATGTAGCTATTATAAAAATATTTCCTGGGATTACTAAAGTTGTTATTGAAAGTATTTTAAGCAGCAAAGGGTTAAAAGGGGTAATTTTAGAAACTTTTGGCTCTGGAAATGCACCTACTGAAAAATGGTTTATTAACTTATTAAAAGAGGCTATAAAAAAAGGTATACAGATTGTAAATGTGACGCAATGTATTAGTGGAAGTGTAATTATGGGGCACTATGAAACAAGTGTTGAACTTGAAAATATAGGAGTGATTAGTGGAAATGATATTACAACTGAATCAGCATTAGCTAAATTAATGTATCTATTAGGCGAGAATATTCCCAAAAATAAGTTTAAATATTTTTTTGAAAGGCAATTAAGAGGAGAGATAACTGTTATTGAGTAATTTTTATTGAACTAAATAAGAGTATTTTAAATTTATTTTCAACAAAAAAAGGTATTTTGGATTGATTATTGTTAATAATAAAAAAAAACAGAGTTTTTAAAAAAATAACTTAAAGTAGTTCTAAAATTTTCAGAATTCAACATTTTTTTGTTACTTGCCATTCGCAAATGAAGTTGAGAAGAGTTGAATTAGATATTTTAAAAACACTTAAGGGAACTATATATCAACAGATATTTTGCTTTGTGAAAATTATTACATATTTAAACCGAAAAATTAATAAATTAACTATTTAGACAATGAAAAGAGTATTTACTATCCTTGCAATTACAGGATTATTGTTATTTGGAGCAGCACCTAAAGCTATTGCACAAGATGCAGCAAAAACTGAACAAGTTGCAGATGCAACAGAATCAAAAACATTTCATCAAGAATTAAAAACACGTTTTATTGAAGGTGGGCCATTTTTTATGGGGATTGTATTAGTTGCCTTAATTTTAGGTTTAGCTATTGCAATTGAAAGAATCATCTATCTTAATATGGCAACAACGAATACTAAGAAATTAGTAAGTAAAGTTGATGAAGCTTTACAATCAGGAGGAGTAGAAGCTGCAAAAGAAGTTTGTAGAAATACAAAAGGACCTGTTGCTTCAATATTTTATCAAGGATTGGATAGAATGGATGAAGGAGTAGATGCGGCTGAAAAAGCAGTTGTTGGTTATGGTGGAGTTCAAATGGGATTATTAGAGAAAAACATTTCTTGGTTATCTTTATTTATTGCACTAGCACCAATGCTTGGTTTCATGGGAACTGTAATTGGTATGATTGATGCATTTGATTCAATCCAAGCAGCAGGGGATATCTCTCCAACAGTTGTAGCTGGTGGTATTAAAGTAGCGTTATTAACGACTGTATTTGGTTTAGTTGTAGCAATTATTCTTCAAGTTTTTTATAATTACATTATCTCTAAAGTAGATAGTATTGTAAATAATATGGAAGATGCGTCAATTTCACTTGTTGACCTTTTGGTTAAACATAAAAAATAATAAATATTATGAATCAGAAATTATCAAAAATATTGACTTTAGCTGTTGGTCTAATTGGATTAATAGGTTTTGTTTTCTTTGCCAGGATAGTTATTGCTGGTGATGAGACTATAAAACTTATGCTTGCCGATGCAACTATTAGTGATAGTCATGTAGCACCATTTATTTCATTTGCGGTTATATTATTATATGCAACTGGAATTATAGCAGTTGTGTTTTCTATACTAAATTTAGTGAAACACCCTGATGTATTAAAAAGAACATTAATGGGAGTGGGAATTTTACTTGTATTATTAGTTGTGTCATATTCTTTTGCAGATGATGGCGCAGTTATGTCAATGGGTAAAATTTTAAAAGATGGTGAAGCAGGTAGTGTGTCAAAATGGGTGAGTACCGGTATAAACTTTAGTGCCATATTAGGTGTTATTGGTTTTGGAGCATTCTTTTTTGACTTTGTAAAATCATTAGCAAAATAAACCAACTATGGCAAGAAGAGAAAACTCAGAAATTAATGCTGGTTCAATGGCAGACATTGCGTTCTTGCTTCTAATATTTTTCTTAGTAACAACTACTATGGATGTTGACTCCGGGATTTCGCGTAAATTACCAGAGAAAACACCTCCAGATCAAAAAAATGATGTAATTGTTAAAGAAAAAAATGTATTGGATATTACTGTAAACCGTAATAATCAGCTATTAGTTGAAAATGAATTTGTTCAGGTTACAGACATCAAACGGTTGACAATGAATTTTGTTGACAATGGCGGTGGATTATCTGCAGCAAAAGGTGATGTTCCTGGAGAGCCTTGTGATTATTGTAATGGAGCGAAAGATCCAACATCTTCAGATCATCCAACAAAGGCAATTGTATCTTTACAAAGTGATAGAGGTACTAGTTATGGTATGTATATTTCAATTCAAAATGAAATTGAAGGGGCTTATAACGAGTTAAGAAACAATTTAGCCTTAAAAAAATATAAAAGATCTTATAAAGACCTTTTAGACGATTTTAAGGAAAATGGAACGGCTAGTATAAAAACGAAAATTGATTTTTTGAAGGATAGTTATCCTCAAATTATCTCTGAACCAGAACCAATTAAATAATATCAGAATATGAGTAAATTTAAAAAGAAGAAAAAAGGATTACCTGCTATTTCTACAGCATCCTTACCTGATATTGTATTTATGTTGCTGTTCTTTTTTATGGTGTCTACTACCATGAGAGAAACTGATTTATTATTAAAA
>NZ_JBFFOE010000104.1:0-8119 GCF_041562875.1 Lutibacter sp.
CTTCGCGACCTATTATATTTTTCATTAGTTTTTAATTTAAATTGAATTAAAATCAATATTTGCTAATTCAAGAACTTGAGTTGCACGTGTCATTATAGGTGCGTCAATCATTTTTCCATCAATGGCAAAAACACCAATTCCAGCTAATTTATTCTTCTTAAATTCCTTTACAATTCTATATGATTTTCTAATTTCTTCATCTGTTGGCATATAAACATCATGAATAACATCTATTTGTCTTGGGTTAATTACAGCCTTTCCTGAAAAACCAATTTGTTTGGCATATTCGGTATCTATACGTAAACCTTCTTCGTCATTAATATCAACAAAAACAGTATCAATAGCGTCAATTTTATTAGCTTTAGCAGCCATTACAATCATTTTTCGGGCTAAATCTATTCCAGATCCATCTTTGGTACTTTTTATATTCATATCAGCAGTTAAATCTTGACCGCCAATAGTAATAGCATCAACTCGTTTTGAAAATTTTGCAATTTCAAAAACGTTTTGCACCCCAAGTGCAGTTTCAATCATTGCATGAATAGTCATTTTATCATGTGGTAGATTGTGTTTATCTTCAATAGCTTCAATAATTTTGATAAGGTTTGCTAATTCTTCTACGGTTTCGGTTTTTGGATAACGTATTGCATCTGGTTGAAGTGGTACTATTTCTTCCAAATCTTCTAAACCAAATGGTGTGTCTAAATGGTTAATTCTTACACATACTTCTGTAGTATAAAAATTGATGGATTTTAGCACATTTCTAACTAAAATACGAGCCGCATCTTTTTGATTTAGAGCTACGGCATCTTCTAAATCCAATAATATACTATCGGCACCGTATACGCCCCCTTGTTGTAGCATTGCTGGATTATTACCAGGAATATACAGCATTGTTCTTCTATTTTTTCTCACAATAAATATTATTTTATAAATATGTAATTATTATTATAGTGTTCCTTTTTGTAAATCACAGGCTCTCATAATTGCAGTTTCTAAACGAGCATTAATTGTAGGTTCTAGAGCTCCTTTATCTTTTACAATTAAATGAATATCAGTAATGCTATATTCATCTAATTTATTTGTAATTAATTTTTCAATAGAATCTCCGAATTCTAACATTACAGATGAGTCAATTTCAATATTTCGTCCTGAGTTTTCAATAACAGGTTCAATTAATATAATGATATCACTTGATTCAAATGATCCTGATTGTGCTTTTTTAATAATTTTCATAATTAATATTTAAATTATACTATAAAATAGAATCCTTAAATCATTTTTAATCTATGATTTTGAGACTAACATAAATACAGTTTTTAACGAACTAATTAGGTTTATTAAAGTCAATAATTAGTAAAAGACCCTAGTCAAACCATCTATTGATTTTAAACCAATAACGTAACAAAATTAGGGAGTTGTTTTTTGTTTAACAAGCTATTTTTTTAATATTTGAGCGATTTATATTATATGTATTGTGATGAAAGAAACACATCATTTATTACAACAAGTAACGCTTAAAACTATAAAATAATTGGATTCAATGCTTAAAAAGGTATTAAATGAATAGTTGTTTATTCTTGTTTTTATAAATTTCACGAATCTAACAAGTCTAAATATACTGTTAGAAAATGGAAATTCATACATTTGAAATGTTAAAATAAAAATTGAGACAGATTAATTTTGAACTAAATTTATGGCGAATTCTAAAGTTAAAATAAACAGTATTAATAATTTATCAAATAATTATTATAAATTAGATAAAATAAATTTCGATTATCAGCTTAAAAATGGTTCTTGGCAACAGCAAAGTCGCGAAAGTTACGATAGAGGTGATGGAGCAGCAATTTTATTGTATAATCCAACTAAAAAAACAGTGATTTTAACTAAACAATTTAGAATGCCAAGTTATTTGAATGAAAATGAAGATGGCATGATGCTAGAAGTTTGCGCTGGTTTGCTAGATGATGACGATCCTTTAACTTGTATAAAAAAAGAAGCTGAAGAAGAAACAGGATATAAAATAAACAACCCAACAAAACTATTTGAAATTTATTCAACACCTGGAGCAGTTACTGAAAAAATCCATTATTTTATTGCTGAATATAATGATGAAATGAAGATGAATGAAGGTGGAGGTTTAGAAGAAGAAACAGAAGAAATTGAAGTTTTAGAATTAAATTTTGAAATAGCTTTAACAATGATTTCCACAGGTGAAATTTGCGATGCAAAAACCATTATTTTATTGCAATATGCTCAAATTAATAAATTAATATCTTAATAAAGAACTAAAAAAATTGAATCCAATATGGAATTAAAGGGTAAAAAAGCCATCATTACAGGTGGAAGCAGAGGTTTAGGAAAAGCCACAGCAATTGCATTTGCAAAACTAGGAATTGATGTTGCAATTACAGGTAGAAATGAAGAAAAACTAAAAGAAACAGTCGCTGAATTAAAAGGTTTAGGAGTAAATGCAACATATGAGGTTTTTGATGTTGGAAACTATGATGAAGTTAAAGTTGGAATCAAAAATATAATTTCAGCTTTAGGAACAGTTGATATTTTAGTAAACAATGCAGGAATTGCTGCTTTTGGTACTTTAAATGAAATGGATGCAACACTTTGGGAAGAAATTATTAAAACCAATGTTTTAGGAATTTATTACGTTACAAAAGAAGTGCTTCCGTACTTAATTGAAAAAAATGAAGGTGATATTATCAATATTTCTTCAACAGCAGGTTTAAGTGGAAACGCTTCTACTTCAGCATATTCTGCTTCAAAATTTGCGGTTATTGGGATGTCACAATCTTTAATGAAAGAAGTACGTAAAAATAATATTAGGGTAAATACATTAACACCAAGTACCATTGCAACTGATATGGCCTTGGATTTAGGAATTACGGATGGAAATGTGGAAAAAGTATTACAACCAGAAGATTTTGCTCAGTTAATTGTAGCTGGATTGCAATTACCGCGACGCGCTATGCTTACAAATGCTTCGTTATGGTCTACAAATCCATAAAAAGTGATATAAAAATTATATTTGTTCAACACTTCAAAAAAGCAATAATAGTAATTGAAGTGTTGAACAAATAATACTATTAATTAACTTTCAGTAACCTTAATTACTCTTTCAACAGTATCTAATTTTGATAAAGTTAAACGTACAATACTATCTTTTTTAGCAACCAAATCATGAGGTATGCTGGCTTCAAGCGAAACCAAATCTCCTTTTACCAAATTGTATAAAGTTCCATTCACTCCAAAATCAATAGCACCTTCAAAAATCTCAACAGTAATAGGAAATGGCGTTTTATGTTCCTTCATAAATTGAGCTTTTTTAAACACAATTCTAATTTCTTTAGTAGTATCAGTTTCAAATAATACAGCAATTGAAGGTTTTAATTCGTTGTATAGTATATTTTCTAATAATGATGATTTTTTCATTGTAAAACTGTTGATATTATTTATAAACAGTCCAAATATACTCAATACTTTTTTATATTTTAGCCCTAAATTAGTTTAACACATTTTTAAAAACGATTATGGCAGAAGATAAAGAAAAAGTTGCAAAATTAAAAGCATTACAACTTACACTAGATAAATTAGACAAAACTTATGGGAAAGGTGCTGTAATGAAAATGGGAGATGTAGCTATATCTGATATAGAAGCAATTTCATCAGGATCTTTAGGATTAGATATTGCTTTAGGAGTTGGTGGTTATCCACGTGGTAGAGTAATTGAAATATATGGACCAGAATCATCAGGTAAAACAACATTAACGTTACATGCAATTGCAGAAGCTCAAAAGGCAGGTGGTATTGCAGCTTTTATTGATGCTGAACATGCATTTGACCGTTTTTATGCTGCAAATGTTGGAGTTGATATTGATAATTTAATTATTTCTCAACCAGATTATGGTGAACAAGCATTAGAAATAGCCGATAATTTGATTAGCTCGGGAGCTATTGATATTGTAGTTATTGACTCGGTTGCTGCATTAACACCAAAAAGTGAAATTGAAGGTGAAATGGGTGATTCTAAAATGGGATTACACGCACGTTTAATGTCTCAAGCTCTTCGTAAATTAACAGGTACAATCCATAAAACAAATTGTACAGTAATTTTTATAAACCAGTTACGTGAAAAAATTGGTGTTATGTTTGGAAACCCTGAAACTACAACAGGTGGTAATGCATTAAAGTTTTATGCATCCGTTCGTTTAGATATTAGAAGAAGAACACAAATTAAAGATGGTGAAAAAGTTATTGGGAATAGCACTAAAGTTAAAGTAGTAAAAAACAAAGTTGCACCACCTTTTACAGTTGCTGAATTTGATATTATGTATGGTTTAGGTATTTCTAAAACAGGTGAAATATTAGATTTAGGTGTTGAATTTGGAATTGTGAAAAAAAGCGGTTCATGGTTTAGTTACGGTGAAACAAAATTAGGACAAGGACGTGATGCTGTAAAAGCATTAATAAAAGACAACCCAGATTTAGCTGAAGAATTAGAAGGAAAAATTAAAGAAGTTATAAATAGCGCAAAAGAGTAATAATTAATTATATAAATATTAAAAAGGAAGCAATATCATATATTGCTTCCTTTTTTAATAATCCTAACTCATTATTAATAAATAAGTTATTTATATTATTTCAGTAAACATACCACAAACAATATTTATTCAAATACTTTTCTATACCAAATAATAGTCTACTTTTGGCAAAGTGAAATAAAATTTTAATTATAGAATTTAGTAACATCTTTTGAAAAATAATAACATAAAATTACTAATTGGTAGAACCGATATTGTCGATTTTCCAAAACTAGAGTTGTTTGGTATCCATGTAAAAATTGATACGGGAGCCTATACTTCTAGCTTTCATTGTCATGACATTAAAATTGAAAACAATATTTTAAAATGTCAACTTTTAGATCCCGAACATCATAAATTTCAAGATATTCATTTTGAATTTAGTGAGTTTTCTCAAAAAAAAGTAAAAAGTTCAAACGGTCAAATAGAAAACCGATACTTAATAAAAACCGAAATATTCATATTTAATCAAGTATATTCTATCGCATTAACGCTTTCAGAAAGAGGATCTATGAAATATCCAGTATTATTGGGTAGAAAATTTCTATCTAAAAAATTCATAGTGGATACTTCAAAAAAAAATATATCTTTTAAAAATTTAAATACAAAAACTAACTAATATGAAAATTGTTGTTTTATCAAGAAACCCAAATTTATATTCTACTAAAAGACTTGTTGAGGCAGGTAAAGAAAGAAATCATGAAATAATTATTGTAGATCACACAAAATGCGATATTATTATTGAAAGAAAGAAACCAGCAATTAGATATAAACATGAATTACTAACTGATATTGATGCAGTAATACCAAGAATTGGTGCATCAGTAACTTTTTTTGGAACTGCCGTAGTACGTCAATTTGAAATGATGAAAGTTTTTACAGCTGTTGAATCGCAAGCATTAATGCGTTCAAGAGATAAATTAAGAAGTTTACAAGTACTTTCAAGAGCAGGTTTAGGTTTACCAAAAACAGTATTTACAAATTATTCAAAAAACGTTGCTGATGTTATTGAAAGTGTAGGAGGAACACCTTTAGTTATAAAATTATTAGAAGGAACACAAGGTTTAGGTGTAGTTTTAGCTGAAAATGATAATGCAGCAACATCTGTTTTAGAAGCGTTTAACGGATTGCAAGCACGTGTAATTGCACAAGAATTTATTAAGGAAGCCAAAGGTGCCGATATTAGAGTATTTATTGTAGATGGAGAAATAGTTGGAGCTATGAAACGACAAGGAAAAGAGGGGGAATTCCGTTCTAATTTGCATCGAGGAGGTACAGCTGAAATTATAAAATTATCAATCGATGAAAAAAATGCAGCTTTAAAAGCCGCTCGTGTAATGGGCTTAGGAATTGCTGGAGTAGATTTATTACAATCGGCTCGTGGACCACTTATTTTAGAAGTAAATTCTTCTCCAGGATTAGAAGGAATAGAAGCTGCAACAGGAGTAGATATTGCCGGTAAAATAATTCATTATTTAGAGAGACATGTGGATATAGATTAAATTTATTTATTACTATGAAAATTCTAAATCATAAAATTGGGTTTGAAGAATCTGTTCAAGTTAAAATGGATTTTGCGAGGCTTAATACACGCGATACCATTGAAGTGCCAATAATTGTTGAGCGCGGGAAAAAAGACGGTCCTTGTTTATTATTAATTGGTGGTGTTCACGGTGACGAAACCAATGGTGTTGAAATTGTTCGTCAAATTGTAGCCAAAGGTCTAAATAAACCCGAAATAGGAACCATTATTTGTATTCCTCTTTTAAATGTTTTTGGATTTATAAATCAAACCAGAGAATTTCCTGATGGAAGAGATTTAAACAGGGTTTTCCCAGGTTCAGATAAAGGGTCATTAGCAAGTAGATTTGCGTATCATATTATGAAGGAAGTAATTCCTCATGTTGATTATTGTATTGATTTTCATACTGGAGGTGCACAACGTTTTAATTATTCTCAAATAAGAATTGATGAAGGGGATGATGAAACATTGAAATTGGCTAAAATTTTTGCTTCACCTTACATTGTTTACAGTAAAAGTCAAGAACGCACTTTTAGAAAATCTATGGTTAAGTTAGGAATAAAAGTATTGTTGTTTGAAGGTGGAAAATCACTTAATTTAGATAAAATAGTTACAAAAGTTGGAATTCAAGGCACTATAAATGTAATTCACGAATTAGGTTTGAGAGATTTTTCTTCTAAAACCCCAAAAATTAATACTGATAATCAACCCATTATTATTAAAACTTCAAAATGGATTAGAGCGAAGCATTCTGGGATGTACAGATCAGATGTAAGTGCTGGTCAAAAAGTAGCAAAAGGCATAAAATTAGGAAGTATTTCTGATCCTTTTGGTAATTTTGAAAAGGATTTTAAAAATAATCAAGAAGGATATATTTTAAACTCAAACCATTCACCAGTTGTAAATCAAGGTGATGCACTTTTTCATATAGGATTTGAATAAAACAGGTGTTAAAAGTTAAAAACATATCATTCGGTTATACTTCAAAAGAAGTACTTAAAAACATCAATTTCACCGTTAATAAAGGAGATTATGTTGCTGTTGTTGGTGAAAGCGGTTGTGGGAAAAGTACACTCTTAGAAATTATTTATGGCTTACTTCATATTGAAAAAGGTTCGGTTTATTGGAATAATGAAAAGTTATTAGGACCAAATTTTAAGTTAATTCCAGGAGAAGATTTTATGAAATACTTACCACAGGATTTTGACTTAATGCCTTACATAACTGTTGAAGAAAATATAGGTAAAAATATTTCAAGTTTAAACCCAAATAAGCAACAACGAATTAAAGAATTATTGGAAGTTGTTGATATGTCAGACTTTTTAAAAACAAAGGTTAAAAACTTAAGCGGAGGTCAAAAGCAACGTGTAGCCATTGCGAAGGTAATTGCAAAAGAACCAGAAATATTATTGTTAGATGAACCTTTTAGTCATATAGATAATTTTAGGAAAAATAAATTAAGAAGAAGCCTTTTTAAATATTTAAAATCTAAAAATATTATGTGTATTGTAGCAACACATGATACCACTGATGCACTTTCTTTTGCTGATGAAATTTTAGTAATTAGAGACGGAGAATTAATTGCTAATAACACGCCAGAAGCATTATATAAAAACCCTAAAAGTGCCTATGTAGCTTCATTTTTTGACGAAATAAATGAAATACCTTTAAGTGAAATTGATTCAAAAAATACTTCAAAAGAAACAGTTTTATTATACCCAAATCAACTAAAATTAATTAAACATTCAGATTTAAAAGCTAAAGTTATAAACTCTTATTTTAAAGGAAGTTATTATTTAATAGAAGCTGAATTAAATGGGAAAATTATTTTTTTTGAACATACTTCACCACTAAAAAAAGGTAATGAAGTATGTATTGAGATTTTTTAAACTCCTGTACTTCCAAATCCACCTGCTCCGCGCTCAGTTTCACTTAAAACTTCAACAATATCCCAGTTTGCACGTTCATGTTTTGAAATTACTAATTGTGCAATACGCTCTCC
>NZ_JBFFOE010000105.1:0-7968 GCF_041562875.1 Lutibacter sp.
AATTAGCACAATTGCTATTACACATGAACTTAGCAATACAACAAAACCACCAGACCATCCCCAAGTATCAACCACAGCACCCATTGCAATATTTGCAAATAAAGCACCACCTAAATACCCAAATAAACCTGTTAAACCTGCTGCAGTACCTGCTGCTTTTTTAGGTACTAAATCTAAAGCATGAACTCCAATTAACATCACAGGACCATAGATTAAGAAACCAATACAAATTAAAGCTATTGAGTTAGCGAGTATTGAATCACTGGTCCAATACATATATATTGAAACCATGACAAGAAGCATATAAATAATACTCACAGGTGCTCGTTTTCCTTTAAACACTTTATCACTTAAATATCCGCAAAGTAGAGTACCCGGTATACCTGCCCATTCATAAGCAAAGTAAGCCCATCCTGATTCTTTTATAGAAAAACCCTTCGCTTCTTCAAGATATAAAGGGGCCCAATCTAACACACCATAACGCACTAAATAAACAAAGGCATTTGCAAAAGCGATAGACCACAATAATTTATTTTTCAATATATATTTGAAGAAGATTTCTTTAGCAGACATTTCTTCTTCAAATTTATCTGAATAGTTATCTGGATAATCATTTTTATATTTTTCAATATTTGGAAGTCCACATGATTGTGGTGTATCTCTAATTAAAAACCAAGCGATAACAGCGACACCTAAAGCAATTAATCCTGGAAAATATAATTTAGCATGCCAATCTGCAAAAATTGCAAAACCTAAAATTGCCAAGGGTCCAATAATACCACCACCAACATTATGAGCTACATTCCAAATAGCCATTTTTGTTCCTCGTTCTTTCAAAGAAAACCAGTGCACCATTACTCTTCCGCTTGGTGGCCAACCCATTCCTTGAAACCATCCATTCAAAATTAACAATACAAACATGATCATTATTGAAGATGTTGCAACGGGCAATATCCCCATTAAAATCATAGTAAAAGCTGACAGCACTAAACCTGCAGTTAAAAAATTACGGGCATTACTTCTATCAGAAACATTCCCCATAATAAATTTACTTAAGCCATAAGCAATAGAAACACCAGAAAGTGCAAAACCTAATTGTGTTTTAGAATACCCTAGATTCACCAAATCAGGCATTGCTAAAGAAAATACTTTTCTAACAAGGTAATAGCCAGCATAACCAACAAAAATTCCGATAAATACTTGTAATCTCAATCGCTTATAAGAGCTATCAACTTTATCGTCTGGAAGCAACTCCTTATGCGCTGCTGGTTTAAATATATTTATCATATTTATTGATTTAAAAAATTCTTAAATTATAACTTACTACCCTTTATTGTATCAATTTGAAACTAGCAAACTTTTTTCATTCAGAAATTACAGATAAAACACTATTAGCTAACACTAAATCGTTTTCGTAAAATCACATCTAAATAATTTTCATTTTTCGGATGATAAAACTACAATAATATAAAACATTTCGAAACTTTTTTTTGGTTTTTTATTCGAAACAATGACATATATCATAAAGCTTTAAAAATCACCTAAATAAAAATTAAAAACCAACATAATGCCAATCACGATTTACAAATCACCTCGCTTTAAACTTGATTAGAAATTTACAACAAAAATAAGTTTAAAGTATTTAATATTAAGAACTTAAAATGTATTCATATTAAATTAAATTTTACAAAAATGTATTCTTATTGAATATGAAAGGTAAATAAAGATGACAAACTTCAACTTTATTAAATTTAAGAACACTCACAAATACACATTATATTTCAAATTAAAATAAAACATTTCGAAAGTTATTAGATAACCCGTTTGAAATATTTAAAAGAAGAAGAAGAAGAAGAAGAAGAAGAAGAAGAAGAAGAAGAAGAAGAAGAAGAAGAAGAAGAAGAAGAACTCATTTAAAACCTTCACATAGCACAGCAACAGCTTCAATATTTAACTTTATATAAAAAAGATAAAACCCATAACTTAGATTTTCATCTAAATTATGGGTTTCGTAAATAAAAAGAACTCTGTAAATAAATTTTCTATTTCTTAAAATAACGTTACTGCCAATTGAACTCTTGCAATTTTAGTTGAAGGATTCCACAAGGTAGTTGCTGATACAGGAATACTTAAATCAGCCACTTTTAATATTTTTGAAGTAGTTAAACCTACATTCACTATATCAAAATTTTCTTGTCCATCACCATATAAGTGAGTATCTCCATTTAATGAGAAACCAGCTCCAACAAAAGCATCTAAATTAACTTTTGAACCTTTTATTAAAGGGTAAGAAATTTGCACATAAGATGAAGTACGTTGTTCAAAATCACCATTCGTATTGTATTGACCATCTCCACTACCAAACAATAAAAAGTCTGCTTCTAAAGTTAATGGAAAACTTTCCCCAAAATTATAAGACGTTCTTAAATCTAATAAATGACCTGAAGTTTCTTTGTCATAATCCCAAACATCAGGACTTGCAACACCTCTTGTATTAAATAAATCCCACAATCCAATAGAGAAACCATTTTTAGCATACTGAACGAAATAATTTATTTCTTTATAAGATGTTCCATCACTTTCATTAGAGAAAGACATCCCTCCCCAAAAACCTGTAGTAAAACTACCTGACTCATTTAATTTAAGAGACGTAAAAACCATAATCACAGGCTTGTCTGTAATTACTAAACCTCTCCATAAGTGATTTGATTGTAAGTTTACTGAGAAATCTATAGGGCTATCTTTCAATTCAGCTTCTTGAGCCATACCCATTTGCACTGATAAAACAGCGACTAAAAGTACTAATAATATTTTTTTCATTATTTTAATTTTAATATTTTGTTAATTATTTTCTTAAACTAAAGCAACATATAATAGCGCTGCAATTACACATCCAATAATTGGACCTACAACAGGAATCCAAGCGTATCCCCAGTCACTACTCCCTTTTACAGGTAAAATAGTGTGCATAATTCTTGGTCCTAAATCACGTGCTGGATTGATAGCATAACCAGTTGTACCACCTAATGATAAACCGATTACCCATACAAGAAATGCAACAGGTACTGCTCCAATTGAACCTAAACCTATAATAGCTCTTGCATTAACATCGCCAAGAATATCAAGACTTGGTCCAGCTAAATAAAATATTACAAATACTAAAACAAAAGTTCCTATAATTTCACTTATTAAGTTTGAAAAAGTGTTTTTAATAGCTGGTCCTGTACTAAAACAAGCTAATTTTCCACCTTCATCTTCAGTTGCTTTAAAATGATCTCTATAAAACAACCACACTAAAAATGCACCTAACATAGCTCCAATCATTTCTCCCGCTATATATTCTGGCACTAAACTCCAAGATAATTTTCCAGCTGTTGCTAATGCAATAGTTACTGCTGGGTTTAAATGCGCCCCACTATATGGACCTGCGACTACAACACCTACAAACACCGCTAAAGCCCAACCTGTAGTTATTACAATCCACCCTGAATTGTTTCCTTTTGTTCCGTTTAATACAACATTAGCCACTACTCCGTTACCTAACAAGATAAGCAACATGGTTCCTAATATTTCTGCTACTAAAATTGACATAATTTAAATGTTTTTATAATTATTAATTGATTATTTATTCTTCGATCCAGTTTTGAGCACATTTTACTGCTTTATGCCAGTAATGCAACATGTTTTCAACTTTCTCTTTCTCTAATTTTGGATAGAATTCTCTATCTACAATCCATTGAGATTGAATATCATCAACACTATCCCAATAACCTACAGCTAAACCAGCTAAATAAGCAGCTCCTAAAGCAGTAGTTTCTAATGTTTTTGGACGAATAATTTTAAATCCAAATAAATCTGATTGAATTTGCATTAACAAATCACTTGCTGCTGCACCGCCATCAACTCTTAATTCAATACTTTTTTCTCCTGCATCAGCTTCCATAGCTTTTACAATATCATACACTTGGAAAGCAATACCTTCTAAAGTTGCACGAGAAATATGAGCATCTGTTGTACCACGAGTAATCCCCATAATAACACCACGTGCGTATTGATCCCAATAAGGAGCTCCTAAACCTGTCATTGCAGGTACAAAATAAACACCTCCATTATCTTCAACCGTTTCTGCTAAATGATTGATGCCTGGAGCTGTTTTAACCATTTTTGCTCCATCACGCAACCATTGAATAGCTGCACCACCAACAAATACACTTCCTTCCAAAGCATAGGTAGTTTTTCCTTTAATTTTCCAACCAATGGTGGTTAGTAAATTATTGTTAGAATACACTGCTTTTTCTCCAGTATTCATTAATAAGAAACATCCTGTTCCATACGTGTTTTTAACCATTCCTGGCTTGGTACACATTTGTCCGAATAAAGCAGCTTGTTGATCACCAGCAATACCTGCAATTGGAATTTTAGTTGAAAACAACGTAGTAGCTGTTGTTCCATATATTTCACTACTTTCTTTTACTTCTGGTAAAATAGCTTTTGGAATATTAAATAACTCTAATAATTCTGTGTCCCACTCAAGCGTATGAATGTTAAGCAACATAGTTCTACTTGCGTTTGAAACATCGGTAATAAACATTTTACCTCTCGTCAATTTCCAAACTAACCAAGTATCAACAGTACCAAAACATAATTTACCTGCTTCAGCCTTTTCTCTTGCTCCTTCAACATTGTCAAGAATCCATCTTAATTTAGTTGCAGAAAAATAGGCGTCTAAAACCAACCCTGTTTTCTTTTTAATCATATCAATATGACCTGCAGCTTTTAATTCATCACAGTATTTTGCAGTTCTTCTATCTTGCCAAACAATTGCGTTATAAATAGGCTCGCTAGTTTCGCGATCCCACACAATGGTAGTTTCTCTTTGATTTGTAATACCTATTGCAGCAATTTCTTCCCCAGAAATTCCTTCTTGAGCTGTAACTTCCGCAGCTACTGATATTTGTGAAGACCATATTTCATTAGGGTTATGCTCTACCCATCCTGGTTTTGGGAAAATTTGTTCAAAAGGTTTTTGAGAAGTTCTTACAATTTCTCCATTGTGATTAAATAAAATCGCTCTGGAAGAGGTTGTACCTTGATCTAGGGCTAAAATTAATTTGTTTTTCATTATATGTATGGTTATTTGGGTTATTTATTCGTATTTACAAAATATAATTCATGGTGACTTGAATATAGTCCGCCACTTGCTTTTCTTCCCAAGCTTCATCCTCACCTAATTCAGCAGCCATCACTTTTGCAACTTTAGGCGCCATTTTAATACTCTCCTTTGCATCCAACAATTGACAACGCGTTCTACGTGCTAAAACATCTTCAACGGTTCGTGCCATTTCATATCTCACAGCCCATACTACTTGAGCTTTCATAATTCCTAATGAAGAACTCAACAATTCACTTAAGCCTTCTTCTTCCGCTAATTTTAAAATCTCTATTTCATCACTCCCATAAAAATATAAAGGGTTATTATGATCAACATTTTCTTTGTATCCATGTATTTTTAAATGCCTTGTTTTAGTTGAAATATGAGCCCAACCTTTTCTTTTTTCAGTTTTATCCACTAAATCCTCACCCATTTTTCTGAAAGTTGTCCATTTCCCACCAACCATCGTTAACAATCCAGAATCTGATGTGAATATTTTATGACTTCTTGAAATTTCTTTCGTTTTCTTACCTTCTTCTGTGGCAGCTAAAGGTCTAAGCCCTGCAAAAACACTTAATACATCACTTCTTTTTGGTGCTTTTGTTAAATACCTTGAAGCTGTAGTTAAAATAAATTGGATTTCCTCTTCTAAAGCTATAGGCTCTAAAGATTCTTCTTTAATAGGCGTATCAGTTGTACCAACCACTACTCTACCATGCCAAGGCACTAAAAACAAGACTCTACCATCATCTGTTTTAGGAATCATAATCGCATCATTATCTGGTAAAAAAGATTTATCTAACACTAAATGCACACCCTGACTAGGAGCAATGGTTTTTTTAGCATTTGGCGAATCCATTTTCAAAACATCATCTGCAAAAACACCTGTTGCATTCACAACTTGCTTTCCTTTTATTTCGTAAGACTTTTTCCCTTCTTCATCAAAAAATTGAACTCCCGAAATATTTCCACTTGCATCCTTTGCCAAGCCCGTTACTTTACAATAGTTAATTGCAATTGCACCTAACTCAGTAGCACTTTGCAATGCGTTAATTGCCAAACGCGTATCATCAAACTGACCATCATGATATACAACACCTGCAGTAATTTTTTGAGGATTAATTGTTGAAATACGTTTTAATGTTTTCGCTTTTGAAATACGTTTAGATCTTCCTAAACTAAATTTTCCAGCTAATAAATCATACAACGTTAAACCTACTGTATATTGTAATTCATCAAATAATCCTTGAGTAGGAATTATAAAAGACTGATTTTTAACTAAATGAGGGGCGTTTTGAGTTAATAAACCTCTTTCCACAACAGCTTCTCTCACCAATCCAACATCTCCTTGTGCCAAATAACGAACACCTCCGTGAACCAACTTTGTACTTTTACTTGATGTAGATTTTGTAAAATCAGACATTTCAAGTAAAATTACTGAATACCCTCTTGAAGAAGCATCCAGAGCAATTCCAATCCCTGTAGCACCACCTCCAATTACAATAAAATCATATTCTTTATTGTTTTTACTAATTTTATCAATCATTTCAACTCTCTTCATAATCCGTATTTTAATAGGTTTCTTTCTCTTTTATGTAATAATTATTACGTAAACATATAATAAAAAGAAACATTCCGAAAGTTTTTTTATATTTTTTTTTAAATTTAATGATAAATATCATACATAATAGCTGAAAAATGTTTCCTTTTACTTGTTTTCTAACTTTTTTTACTTTTTTATATCTAAAATCTTAACATAAATAACACTAGTACCCATAAGAAACTTCAAACCAAATAATTAACAACTTACCCTTTAGTATCACTAAAAATCAGCATCCCAAAAATTTAATTTATTACACTTAAAATCATATCTTTGTATGATAAAAAAAACAAAAATGCTACTAAACATCATAGACCGACATAAATTGATACTGGATAAACTGGAACAAAACGGCTTTGTTACCGTTAATGATTTAAGCCAAGAATTTGATGTTTCTGTAGTAACCATTCGAAAGGACCTGAAATTATTGGAAGAAAGAAAATTATTATTTAGATCACACGGTAGAGCTATTCCTTCAAATCCATATACTACTGAACATCATGTGAATATTAAGGAAAAGATAAACACCAAAGAAAAAAACAGAATTGCTATTGCTGCTGGATTAACTTTAGAACCCTTTGACAGTATTATAATTGCATCAGGCACCTCTGTTATAGAATTTGCAAGACACATAAAACCTGTTGAAGGCTTAACCGTATTAACAGCATCGCTAAACACAGCTCTAATATTAGCTGAGAATACGACTATTGATGTGATGCAATTAGGAGGTATGGTACGATCGAGCTCATCGTCTGTAATTGGTCCAATTGGAGAAAAAATGTTAGCTGAATTCACTTTTACAAAATTATTTTTAGGCGTAGACGGTATCGATTTAGACTTTGGACTCTCAACAACCAACTCTATGGAAGCTTCTCTGAATAAAGAAATGATAAAAGCTGCTCAAAAAATTATTGTACTCGCTGATTCTTCTAAATTTGGTAAAAAAGGCTTTGGAAGAATATGTGGTCTTGAAGATATAGATCAAATTATTACCGATAGTGGCATTGATGAAATCACAAAAAACAAACTTATTGAAATTGGGATTGATGTTACCATTGTTTAAAAGTTAACTTCCTAAATTAAAGTTTAATCATTTAAATACTTATATCACATCGCAGTTGACGTATTATCCTCAGCTTAATAAGAGAAACGTCATCTCCGGCTTGATCGGAGATCTGTCACTAACAAGTCTAAATGTTATTAGGTAATTCTATTC
>NZ_JBFFOE010000106.1:0-7943 GCF_041562875.1 Lutibacter sp.
ATAGCTGTTTTACTGGTAAGTACATCAGGTATTTTAGGTAGGTATATTTCAATGCCTCCGCCAGTTACAATTTGGTTGCGTTGTTTGTTAGCTGTTGCAATTTTAGGTGCTTATATTTGGTATAAAAAAATAGATTTAAAAATCAAACACAAAAAAGATTGGGGAACCATTATTTTAAGCGGGTTGTTTTTTGGAGCACATTGGATTACTTATTTTTATGCTTTAAAATTATCAAATGTTGCTATTGGAATGCTTTCTTTATTTACGTATCCAGTAATTACAGCGCTATTAGAACCACTCTTTTTTAAAACAAAACTAGATATAAAACATGTACTTTTAGGCATCATTGTTTTAATTGGTGTTTATTTTTTATCACCAGAATTCAACCTAGAAAATAATCACACAAAAGGGGTGTTTTTTGGTTTAATTTCAGCTGTATTTTATGCAATTCGGAATATTTTAATAAAGAAAAAAACAGCCGATTACCATGGTTCAATGTTGATGTTTTATCAGATGGTAATTATTACGTTGGTTTTATGGCCCGTATTATTCATTTTTGAAGTAAATCCTACAACAAGCGATTGGCAAGCATTACTAGTTTTAGCTTTAGTGACTACTTCAATTGGACATACATTATTTGTAATGAGCTTTAAGAATTTTTCTATTAGCACAGCAAGTATTATGAGTAGCATACAACCAATTTATGGAATTATATTTGGGTTCTTGTTATTAAACGAAATTCCTTCAGGAAATACATTAATTGGAGGTTTTTTAATTCTTACAACGGTTGTTATTGAAAGTATAAATTCACGTAAAAAAAAGTAGTATGGAGTTTTTTAGAATCATTGATAAACAGGTAACAGAAGAAGTAATTCAAATGAGTATAAATCCAGAAAATTTAGAAAAATTTACTGATTCTATGTTTTTTTTGGAAGAAAACTACAATAATTTTAAAGGAGGCACGCTTTGGGGCGAATTTAATATTAGTTATGATAAAATAAATGGTGGAGTTCGTTTTACTTTATTAGATTGCCCAAATGCTTTATCGTGGACAATTACCACTGGTTTTTCACCTGAAAAAACTAAAATTGTAATTCATTGTACCATAAACAGAACTAAAAAACCAACTGAATTTATTGAAGAAATAAATGATTTTTTAGACGAATGGGAATCGGGGTTAATTAGCCAATTTTAATAACATAAACAGCAAACTCAATATTTACTGAAGTTTTACCATCCTTCTTTTTGGTTCAGTAAAAGTTAAATTAAAAAGTATACTACTGAAAAAAGATGTGAATTATGTAAGGTATTATTACAATTGTGTAACAGACTCTTAACTAAAATAGTTAGATTTGTTAGCAAATTTAACCCTGTGGAAATAAATATATTTGCGCCCTAAATTGATTAACCCTAAAATATTTAAAACATGAAAAAAATTATTATTAGTTTACTACTCTTCGGAGCCATCACTGCAAACGCACAAGAAAAAAATTACAACCAATGGTCAGTTGAAGCAGAAGCTGGAGTTCATAAGGTAACTACTCCTTTCAGCTCAGGATATGTCGCTGAAACTCCAAGCCTATGGCAAGTTGGTCTTGGAGTGCGTTATATGATTAATGAAAAACTTGGTTTTAAACTAGATGGTGGATATAACAACATCTCAAATAGCGATGAAAGCCAGGAATTTGAATCTGGATATTACAGAACCAGTATACAAGGTGTTGTGAATTTAGGTAATGTGCTTGATTTTAGAAACTGGACAAATACATTTAATGTGTTATTGCATGGTGGTATAGGATATTCCTTAAACAAACCAAAATACCCAAGAGATTTCAACAAAGGTGATCAAATGTTGAATTTTATTGTTGGTATTACTCCTCAAATAAAATTAACCGACCGTTTGGCACTTACCGGTGATTTAAGTATGATTAATCACGTTAGACAAGATGTAACTTGGGATGGGGCACAGAGCTTAAGCTCAGTTCTTCCAAACAATCAAGTAAGAGGGGTCAATGGTGTAATTGTGAATGCAAATATTGGTTTAACTTTTTACTTAGGTAAAAAAGCCATTCATGCCGACTGGTATTCAGAAGAAAATACCTTAAGAAGCGAAATTGATTCTTTGAATCTACGTCTTACTAAAGTGGAAACTGATATGAGAGACAGCGACAATGATGGAATTGCAAACTATTTAGATCAAGAACCTAATACTGTTAATGGCGCAGCAGTAGATTCAAAAGGTCGTGCTGTTGACTTAAACAACGATGGTATTCCAGATATAATGTTAGCGCCTTTAGATGCTCGTTACGCAAATAAAGCAGACATTCAAGGTGGAAATATTATCAAAGAATTGATTGACAATGGTTATGTAAATGTATATTTCAGTTTTAACAGTACAACTCCAGAAGATTATTCTTTGCAATCAGTAAACTACTTGATTATCTATATGAATGAAAATCCCGAAGCGAAAGCGGAACTTATTGGTTATGCTGATGAACTTGGAGATGTATCTTACAATCAAAAACTTTCTGAAAAAAGAGCAAATAAAGTACAAGAAATATTGGTTGCTTCAGGAATTGACGCTGCCCGTTTAACTGTTCGCGGTGGTGGTGAAGATGCTTCAGTAGACAAAAATTCTACAGGCGCACGTCAATTAGTTCGTCGTGTAACTTTTAAATTGAAATAAGAGTTTATTAAATATCCTTGATATGGAAATTCCCTGCTGTTGAAAAACGGCTGGGATTTTTTGTTTTTTACAGGCAACTAAATGATGTTAGTCTCTGACTTTTAAAATTTAAATCTTAAACTTAATTTCAGAATAATCGTTTACATAGCAACCAGCCTTTTTTCCATGTCTATCTTCAAGTATTTACTAAAGGTATTTCACTCCTGTTTTCAATTTATATGGCATTAAAAAATATTATCAAAAGTATACTACTAAAAAAGGTATGAATTATGTAAGGTATTATTACAATTATGTAACTCTTTAAACGTTTTGTGACATAACTTTACTCCATAAAGAAAGGGGATACCCAATTAGATTTATACTATTGGAACCTAAAATATTTAACTTTAAATAAACTTACAAAACATGAAACATTTAAAAATGGCCATAGTGGCTTTATTGTTAGTTACTGGTTTAAGCAATGTAAATGCACAGGACAAAAATAATCCTTGGGCTATAGGCATTGGCGTAAACGCAGTAGATTTTTATCCTACAAATCCAGGTATTTCAGGACATGGAGCTTGGTTTGACGAGTATTTTAACACAAGTGACCATTACAACATTCTTCCTGCAGTATCAAAAATAACTGTAGGTAAATATTTAGCGGGTGGTTTTAGTATTGAAGCAGCCGGTACTTTAAACAAAATAACTAAAGTTGGAGACAATAGCGTAAGCGATTTAGCCTATTTTGGATTGGATGGTGCCTTAAAGTATAACTTTAATAATATGGCAAGAGAAACTTCATGGTTTGATCCATATGTAACATTAGGAGGTGGCTATACTTGGTTAGATGATTTAGGTGTTGCTACAGCTAATGGTGGTTTAGGATTTAATATTTGGTTGAGTGATAATATTGGACTAAATGTTGAGTCTAAATACAAACACACATTTGATAGCGAAATAGTGCAACATTTTCAGCATTCGTTAGGTTTAGTAATTAAATTTGGAGGAACAGACAGTGATGGTGATGGTATTTATGATAAAAATGATGCTTGTCCAGATGTATTTGGATTGGCTGCATTTAACGGTTGTCCTGATACTGATAGTGATGGAATTCAAGATTCTAAAGATGCTTGTCCAACCGTATTCGGTTTAGCTTCATTAAATGGTTGTCCAGATGCAGATGAAGATGGAATTGCTGATAAAGATGATGCTTGTCCAAATGAAAAAGGAACAAAAGCAAACAAAGGCTGTCCTGATACAGATGGTGACGGAGTTGTTGATAAAGATGATGCTTGTCCAACTGTTGCAGGTCCAGCTGACAATAAAGGTTGTCCATGGCCAGATACTGACGGAGATGGTGTATTAGATAAAGATGATAAATGTGTTACAGTTCCTGGTCCAGCTTCAAATAATGGTTGTCCAGTAGCACCAACTGTTGAGGTGATGGCTACTTTAAATGAATATGCAAGAACTATCTTGTTTGACACAGGAAAAGCAACTTTCCACAAAGAATCTATAGATATCTTAAAAGCAATGACTACGATATTTAAAGATTATCCACAAGCAGATTTTGTAATTGCGGGTCATACTGATAGTGTAGGGTCAACTAGGTCAAATCAATTATTATCTCAAAGTAGAGCAGATGCTGTTAGAGATTATTTAATTTCAAATAGTATAAATGCTGATAGATTAACAACTGTAGGTTTTGGAGAGAGCAAACCAATTGACACAAATGCTACTGCAGCAGGTCGTAGGAACAACAGACGTACTGAAGTGACTTTAAAGAACTAAGCTAATAGTTTTTAAAATTTAAAATCGTCTAAAATTAATTTTTTAGACGATTTTTTTTAAAAAATATTTCAAATGAAATTCTTATTTTAAACCTAAAATGTAAACTCCATTTTGAAATAATTATTTATATCAATAACCATCATTCCTGCTTCTTTAGCTGCTTGTATTCCAAGAATGCCATCTTCAAAAACAACACAATCATGAGGATGAACTTTCATTAATTCTGCACATTTTAAAAATGTTTCAGGATGCGGTTTTGGATTTTCAATATCATCGGCAGTAATTACAATATCAAAAAAGTGAGACATTTCAACCACTTCCAACGTTTTTTTTGCTCCAGATTTTGTGCTTCCTGTTCCAACAGACATGGGTAAAATAGTGTGATACTTTCTAACAACATCTGCTACTACAGAAATTTCTTTCGTTAAATCAACCAACGTTTTAAAATGTGTTGATTTTATAGCACCTACTTCTTTTAGATTCATCTTTGTACCAAACAATTCATTCAATTTAACGATGGTTGCTGTTCTAGGCATTCCTGTTAAACTCATAAACAAATTCGCGTTAAAATCTATTCCATAAGGTGAAACAGCTTTTCGCCAAGCTGTAAAATGGTTTTGCATGGTATTGGCAATAGTCCCATCTAAATCGAAAATAAGTGCTTTGGCTTGTTTTGGAATTTCAATCATATAAAAATTTAAGTCACAAACTTACTAATTTTGTATCCTTTCTAGTTGTTTTTAACTATTTCTTATTGAAAAACTTAAACAGCTTCAAACAGTTTTCCTGGTAAAGGTTTTACAACACCTTTCATTTCTAAATTAAATAATAATGTAGTTGTTTGATGAATTGGCAATTTACAACTTAAAGAAATTAAATCTAATAATTGTTTCCCATTTTCTAATAGGAAATCATAGATTAATTGCTCAACTTCAGTCAATTCAACAAATAATTGTTTTTGAATAACTTTTAGTTGTTTTGGCTCTAATTCCCAATTTAATAGTTCTATTAAATCGTTTGCTGAAGTTAAAATTGCTGCTTTATTTCTCTTAATTAAATCGTTACATCCTTTGCTATACAAATCTGTGCTTCTTCCTGGAACGGCAAAAACATCTCTACTGTATGAATTTGCAATGTCAGCAGTGACCAATGAGCCTCCTTTTTCTGCAGATTCAATAATGATAGTTGCTTCAGAAATACCAGCAACTATTCTATTTCGTTTTAAGAAATTTTCTCGTTGTAATTCATCATTATGCCAAAAATCAGTAATAAAACCTCCATTTTTATTGATTTCAGAAACATATTTTTTATGTGACTTAGGATATACTTCTTCAAAACCGTGCGCTAAAACGCCAATGGTTTGTAAATTGTTTTTTAAAGCAGCTCTGTGAGCACAAATGTCTACCCCATAAGCAAAACCACTTACAATAATTGGATTGTATGCTGTTAAATCGAAAATTAGTTTTTCACAAAAATCTCTTCCATAACTTGTTATTTTTCGAGTTCCAACAATGCTAATAATTGCTTGATTTTTTAATTCAAAATTTCCTTCTTTAAAAAATAAAATAGGAGCATCTACACAATGTTTTAATCTTTCAGGATAATTTTCATCTGTAAAATAGAGCGTTTCAATACTATTTTTTTGAATGTATTGAAGTTCTTTTTCAGCTTCCTTTAAATTTGCTGAATCAAATATGTTTTTAAGCGTAAAAGAGCCTATTCCATTAATTTTTTCGAGGGTGTGTCGTTTAGCAGTAAGTACATTTTTTGCGCTTCCACAATGAGCAATTAACTTTTTTGCGTTAATATCACCTATACCTTTTACACGTTGTAACGCTAAAACGTATAGCAAATCTTCTTCAAGCATATTTTAACAATTTGATTGTCAATATATAAAATTATTGTTAATAAAAAATGCAACAACTCTTATTTTTAAGGTAGATTTTCTCATATATTTGTTTTAATGACAATAGCAAACTACATAAGCGATTTATTATACAGATATGAATGTGTGATTGTGCCAAATTTTGGGGGTTTTGTAACCAATGAAATTTCGGCCAAAGTAAATCACTTTACGCATACTTTTTATGCGCCTTCAAAACAGCTAACATTTAATTCGCACCTGCAAAATAACGATGGGTTATTAGCAAATTATATAGCTACTTCTGAAAATATTTCTTATTCTGAGGCTGTTTCAACTATTGAAAAAGAAGTTGCAACTTGGAGTATTTCTTTAATGAATGAAGAACTTGAACTAGAAAATATCGGTTCTTTTCATTTAAATTCTGATGGAAAAATAATTTTTGAGCCTACTACTGTTATTAACTATTTAACTTCATCTTTTGGATTAAGTTCTTATGTTTCACCTGCTGTGAAACGTATTGTTTACAAAGAGAAAGTGAAGCAATTAGAAACTATTGTTCCAATTCTTCCTTCCGAAGACAATAAAAGAAAGACTCCTATATTTATTAAATATGCGGCTGCAGCTGCAATTATTTTTGCTTTAGGAACTGTTGGATGGAAAGAATATCAAAAATTTGAATACAATAATTTAGTTGCTCAAAGTAATGCACAACAGCAACAAGTTGAAAAAAAAATACAAGAAGCTACTTTTGTAATTAGCAATCCGCTACCTACAATTACTTTAAATGTAGTAAAAGAAACTTATAATTATCACATTATTGCAGGTGCATTTAGAGAACCTGAAAATGCTGAAAAAAAACTACACCAATTATTAGAAAAAGGGTTTAACGCTAAAATTTTAGGTATTAATAAATGGAATTTAACACAGGTTTCTTACGAGAGTTTTAATACTATAAATGACGCAATTAACATGTTAAACAAAATAAAAAAAACAGATTCTAAAGACGCTTGGTTACTGGTAAAAGAATACTAAACTCCATTTTTTTCACCTTCTTTTTTAATAAAATAGCAATATCTTTGCTTAAAAATACAATTTATGGTAAAAACACCTAAAGAGTCTTTAACGATATTAACTGACATTGTTTTACCTGGAGAAACCAATCCTTTAGGAAATTTATTTGGTGGTGAATTATTAGCAAGAATGGACAGAGCTTGTAGTATTGCAGCACGACGCCATTCACGACGAATTGTTGTTACTGCATCTGTAAATCACGTAGCATTTAACAGGGCAGTTCCTGTTGGTAGTGTTATTACTATTGAAGCGAAAGTAACACGTGCTTTTAAATCGTCCATGGAAATTTATGTTGATGTTTGGAGTGAAGACAGAGAATCTCAGGAACGTAGCAAGGTAAATGAAGGTATTTACACTTTTGTTGCTGTTGATAATACTGGAACTCCTGTTGTTATTCCAAAAATTATTCCTGAAACCGATCTTGAAAAAGAACGTTATGAAGGTGCTTTAAGAAGAAAACAATTAAGTTTAATTCTTTCAGGAAAAATGAAACCATCTGATGCTACTGAGTTAAAAGCGTTGTTTTTGAGTTAAATTACATTTTATAAA
>NZ_JBFFOE010000107.1:0-7921 GCF_041562875.1 Lutibacter sp.
TATTGCATCACCTTCGTGGAATCCCATATAATCCAACGATTTTTTATAAGTAGCAACTCCACCTTCAACATCTTCAGCATTTGGAATGTGTTGAGAAATACCAGTTCCCATTCCTGGGTTAGTACCATAGGTAATCATTGGTTCAATTTCACTTCCATCAAAAGTTAACTCTTTATCAAAAATAGCATCTTCATCAGTTTTTAATGTTTTCCAATATTCCATAGCAGTATCCCAAGCTTCCCCTTTTGGAGCAAATAAACGTCCTTTTACATATTCAAAAGTTTTTTCATCTGGAGCAATAATACCTCCACGAGCACCCATTTCAATACTTAAGTTACAAACTGTCATACGGCCTTCCATAGACATTTGCTTAAATACATCTCCTGCATATTCAACAAAATATCCTGTTGCACCAGAAGTAGTTAATTTAGAAATTATGAATAACGCAACATCTTTTGGAGTAACTCCTTTTCCAAGACCTCCAGTAATGTTAATTCTCATTTTCTTTGGTTTTGGCTGCATAATACATTGTGAAGTTAACACCATTTCAACTTCTGATGTACCAATTCCAAAAGCAATTGCACCAAATGCTCCATGCGTAGATGTATGTGAATCTCCACAAACAATGGTTGCTCCTGGCAATGTAATTCCATATTCCGGTCCTACAACATGCACAATTCCATTTTTTTCATCTCCTAATCCCCAGTGAGAAATTCCCCATTCGGCTGAATTTTCTTCCAAGGCTTTTAGTTGATTTGCAGATAATGGATCTTCAACGGGCAAGTGCTGGTTTATTGTTGGTGTATTATGATCGGCAGTAGCGAAAGTACGCTCAGCAAATAATACTGAATTGTTTCTTTCCTTTAAACCTAAAAAAGCTACAGGACTTGTAACTTCGTGAATTAAATGTCTGTCAATAAAAAACACATCGGGTCCATCTTCAATTTTACGAACCACGTGCGAATCCCAAACTTTGTCAAATAATGTTGTACTCATTTATTATATTATTTTTAATATATATTTCATTTTCTCAGTCAAAATCAATCTTTAACTAAACTACTAAGGTCACAAAATTAAAAAAAGCCATCAGGCCACCAATAATTTTATTAATTATATACGATACCCAAACAGTTATTAAGATACCTTTACTATTTGGTTTAATCTTTTACTGTTTTATTAAACTGTTAAATTCTAAATTTAATTTCATGCAGATATCATTTTTAGCGGAGTAAGCACTATTATTTGAAATTATTTATTTGGTAAAATTTCACTAACAAAAAGTGATAGTATTAAAAATAACCTAATATAACCTAAATTATTATGAGTTATTATGAATTAAAAAAAAATTTAAATCTTTTGAAAATAAATTATTTGTTAATAGCACAACTTAAAAGAAGTACCATTTTTGGGTTTAGAAATTAATTTTTTTTTAATAAAAGTCTACGACATTCAAAAAATTAACATTATAAATATCGTGTCAATTTTAGTGTCTCTTTTAAAACATTTTACTAAATTGTATTTTCAAAATATGAGTATCCATTATTCCAATATCCTATTTTAAACATGAAAAATTTTATAGTACTTATCGGTTCATTCTTCTTTATTTCTTGTTCAGTAAATACAAAAATAGTTGACAGACCTGTTATATTTGATGACGAACGAGAATTATTAACATTGCAATATATGCAAGAAAGATATGGGATAGAATCAAAATCAACAACTATTGAACCTAAAATGATTGTATTGCATTGGACTTCAATTCCTACTTTACATAAAACCTTTGAAGCTTTTGAGCAGTCTAAAATTTCAAGCCAAAGACCTGATATTAAAAATGCAAGTGCACTAAACGTTTCAGCACAGTTTGTAGTTGACCAAGATGGAACTATTTATAGATTAATGCCCGAAACTACTATGGCAAGACACGTTATTGGCCTAAACCATTGCGCTATTGGAATAGAAAATGTTGGAGGAACCAAAGAAAAACCTTTAACAAAAGCCCAATTAAAAGCAAATATTAGATTGGTAAAATATCTTGCTTCAAAATATTCAATAGATTATTTGATTGGTCATTATGAGTATACCAATTTTGTAGACCATGAACTTTGGTTAGAAAAAGATGCAGGTTATAGAACGGAAAAAACAGATCCTGGGAAAGATTTTCTTGAGAATGTAAAAAAAGGGGCTAAAAAATTTAATTTTAAAACCACACCTTCAACCAAAATTTCTGAAATTTAAGATTCTCCCCTTTTTTTAGTAAATTAATGTTGTTCTTAATTGTTTGAGAAAACTGTTAATAGTGGGCAACTCCTAATATTCCAACCAGAATGATTATATTTTAATTGCGTTCAATAAGCTATTGATCCTCTTCAGTAACTTTCTTAAATTTATATATTACACTTTAAGTATTGTTTTATTTTTAAATGAAAGTTTTACAAATATTTATCATAACATATAAAATACTATCTTTGAAGATACTATCTAAAATCATTATTTTTAATGCGTATTTTTAAAAAAATCTCACTCCTAATAGTCGTTTTACTGGCACTTTCAATAATAGGTGGTTTTGTTTATTATAACAACCTAAAACCAACATATTCAGGCAACGTTTCCTTATCAGGAATTTCAAACGAAACTTCTGTTTATTTTGATGATTATGGCGTGCCACATATTTATGCTGAAAATGAATTAGACGCTGTTACCGCATTAGGTTATGTTCATGCACAAGATCGTCTTTGGCAAATGGAATTAATGCGAAGAATTGCACCTGGAAAATTATCTGAAATTTTTGGAGAAAAAATGCTAAAAAATGATCAATTTTTTGTGAGTTTAGGTATTGAAGAAACTTCAAAAAAATCAATTGAAAATTTAGATAAAAATGGTGATGTTTATAAATTAGCAATTGCTTATTTAAATGGTATAAATCAGTTCATAGATAACGGCCCTACACCCATTGAGTTTACTTTAATTGGGATTGAAAAAGAGCACTATCAATTAAATGATATGTTTAATATTTTAGGATATATGTCATTTAGTTTTGCAATGGCCCAAAAAACAGATCCATTATTAAGTGTTCTAAAAGAAAAACTTGGTGACACCTATTTAAAAGAATTGGGTATAGATATTAACCCAAATACCGTACTTATCAAAAATGCAAATCCGGCAATTGAGAGTTACGTAACAATGGTTTCAACTGTAACCGAAATCATGAAAAACGCTCCAACACCTCCATTTATAGGAAGTAATAGTTGGGTGGTTTCCGCTAAGAAAACAGCAACAGGAAATGTACTTTTTGCAAACGATCCACATATTGGGTTTTCACAACCAGCAGTTTGGTATGAAGCTCATATTTCAACACCAAATTACGAATTATATGGTTATCATTTAGCTGGTGTTCCATTTCCTTTATTAGGACATAACAGAAATTACGCATATGGTTTAACCATGTTTGAAAATGATGATATTGATTTTTATAAAGAAGAAAATCATCCTACAGACAATAACAAATATAAAACCCCTAGTGGATACGAGGATTATAAATCGGTTACCAAAACCATTAAAGTAAAAGATGCCGAAGATGTTATTGTTACAATTAGAAACACTCGCCACGGGCCAATTATGAATGATGTTGTTGATGCTATTTCACAAACAGATCCTATTGCAATGTCATGGATATTTACCCAAATTGAAGGTAAAACATTAGATGCGCTTCATACCATCTCAAGAGCCACTAAAATGAGTGATGTTAAAAAAGGAGCTTCTATGATTCACGCACCAGGGCTAAATATTATGTATGGTGATGCTAAAGGAAATGTAGCTTGGTGGGCAGCAGGTAAATTATACAAACACAAACCTCATGTGAATACAAAATTCATATTAGACGGTGCTTCAGGAGAAGATGACCCTACTGAATATTTAGATTTTAATTTGAATCCAATGGCTGAAAATCCTTCATGGAATTATGTCTATTCTGCAAACAATCAACCTGATACAATTGCAAATATATTATATCCTGGTTATTATTTATCTGAAGATAGAGCTAAACGTATTACGCAATTATTAGCGCCAAAAAATAATTGGAATAAAGAAACCATGGCTGAAATGATTACCGATGTAACTTCTTCAGTTTCACCAAGTGTTATAAAAGAATTTGTTTCAAACATTGATTTTAATTCATTCAATAAAAATGAGCAAAGAGCTATTGATATACTTCAACTTTGGGATGGATCTAATACTGTAGATGCAGTTGCACCAACTATTTATAATAAATTGATTTACACTTACTTAAAAAACACTTTTGAAGATGAATTAGGCGAAGAACTATTTACACAGTTTTTAAGTACACATTTATCTAAAAGAGCTATTGCCAATCAAATTAAAAAAAATACTTCCATTTGGTGGGATGATATTGCTACTTCAAGCAAAATTGAGACTAAAAAAGACATTCTATCAAAATCTTTGGTTGAAACTGTTACTTCTTTAGAAAATCAACTTGGAAATGATATAACTACTTGGAATTGGGGAAAAGTTCATACCTTAGAGCATCAGCACCCATTAGGAACTGTAGACGCCTTAAAAAATTACTTTAATGTGGGTCCTTTTCCTATAAATGGAGCAAGTGAAGTAATTAACAACAGAGGTTATGAATATAATAAATCTGGGTTATACAATGTGACTGCGGGCCCTTCAACAAGAAGAATTATTGATTTTTCCGACATTGAAAACAGTATCAGTATTTTACCAACTGGACAATCAGGAAATCCTTTCAGTGAGCATTATAAAGACCAGGCTGAAATGTATAACAAAGGTGAATTTAGAAAAATGAAAATGAATAAAGAAGAAATAATAAGTGTTTCAACCAAATTAACTATTCAACCAAAAGATGAATAAAAGAATAACCATTAAGCAAATTGCAAAAGCATTATCTGTTTCTATTTCAACCGTTTCAAAAGCGTTAAATGACAGTTATGAAATAAGTGATGAAACAAAAAAAAGGATTCAAGAATATGCTAAATTGCATAAATATAAACCCAATACTTTAGCTTTAAGTTTACAAAATAAAAAAACGAAAACTATTGGGATTCTAATTCCTAATATTCTTACCTATTATTTTGCCAGAGTTTTACGAGGTATTGAAAAAGTTACTACTGAAAGAGGCTACAATATTATTACATGCATCACTAATGAATCTTATAAAAAAGAAGTAGACACTATAGAAATGCTATCTAATGGAACCATAGATGGTTTTATAGCTTGCCTTTCTAGAGAAACGCTAGCGATGAAAAACTTTGATCACTTTCATAGTGTTTTAGAGGAAGGAACTCCAATAGTATTGTATGACCGTGTTCATAAAAATATTAACTGTGACAAAGTGGTTACTGATAATATAAAAAGTGCTTATAAAGCAACTCGTTTTTTAATGAGATCTGAATGTAAAAATATTGCACTTATTACTACTTCAGAAGGATTAAAAATAAATAAATTCAGAGTAAAAGGGTATTTAAAAGCACTTACAAAATATGGAATAGAACCTAATGAAAATATTATTATTAGGTTAGAAAATGAAATTGGCCTAACTGAGCGGATTCATAAAATGCTAGACACGAATGAAGTTGATGGTATTTTTACCATTGATGAAGTTTCTGGAGCTATAGCAACACAGGTTTTAAACAAAAGAAACATTAAAATTCCTGAAGCTATATCTATTGTTGGGTTTACAAATGGTATTTTATCAAGATATAGTTCACCTCCACTAACTAGTGTGAATCGTTTTGCACATACAACAGGTGAAGTTGCTGCAAAAAGGTTAATTGATAAAATTGAAGAAAAAATTGAATTTGATGATATTAAAACTGAAATTATAAGAACTGAATTAGTTGAAAGAGATTCAACAAAAAAAATGTTCGTTAAGTTTTAAGTAAAAAGAAAAAATATGCTAGTGAAAATTTTTGGCAGCGCCGTTTTTGGCGTTGAAGCCACTACTATTACTGTAGAGGTAAATATTGATAAAGGTATTGGATATCATTTAGTTGGCCTACCAGATAATGCAATTAAAGAAAGTAGCTACCGAATTTCTGCTGCATTAAATAATAACGGCTACAAACTTCCAGGTAAAAAAATTACTATAAATATGGCTCCTGCAGATATGCGCAAAGAAGGTTCTGCATATGACCTTACGCTAGCCATTGGAATATTAGCAGCTTCAAATCAAATTAAATCAGAAAAAGTAGGTGATTATTTAATCATGGGAGAACTTTCTTTAGACGGAAGTTTACAACCTATAAAAGGAGCATTACCAATTGCAATTAAAGCAAAAGAAGAAGGATTTAAAGGATTTATTTTACCCAAACAGAATGCTAAAGAAGCCGCAATAGTCAGTGATTTAGAAGTGTATGGAATTGAAAATATTTTAGAAGTGATTCATTTTTTTGATGAAAAAACTGAATTAGAACGAACTATTATAGACACTCAAGCTGAGTTCAATAAAGAATTAGACAATCCAGAATTTGATTTTGCAGACGTAAAAGGACAAGAATCGGTAAAACGTTCTATGGAGATTGCCGCAGCTGGCGGTCATAATATTATATTAATAGGACCTCCAGGAAGTGGAAAAACAATGTTAAGCAAACGATTGCCTTCTATTTTACCTCCAATGACATTACAAGAAGCATTAGAAACTACCAAAATACATTCAGTTGTTGGAAGAGTTAAAGATGCTGGATTAATGGGACAACGACCTTTTCGTTCTCCTCACCATACAATTTCAGATGTTGCTTTGGTTGGTGGAGGCCAATATCCACAACCTGGAGAAATTTCATTATCTCATAATGGTGTTTTATTTTTAGATGAATTACCTGAATTTAAAAGAAGTGTTTTAGAAGTCATGCGTCAACCTTTAGAAGACCGTGAAGTTACTATTTCAAGAGCACGATTTACAGTTACCTACCCAAGTAGTTTTATGTTAGTAGCAAGTATGAACCCAAGTCCAAGTGGATATTTTAATGATCCTGACGCTCCTGTCACATCATCACCAGCTGAAATGCAACGCTATTTAAGTAAAATTTCAGGACCACTTTTAGATAGAATTGACATTCATATTGAAGTAAATCCTGTTCCCTTTGAAAAACTTTCAGAAGAGCAACTTTCAGAACCAAGTAAACTTATTAGAGAACGTGTAACAAAAGCACGTGAAAAACAATCTGAACGTTTTATTGAATTGGAAAACACTCATTATAATGCACAAATGACCGTAAAGCATATCAGAAAATTTTGCAAACTAAATGAAGAAAGTAAAACACTTTTAAAAACAGCTATGGAACGTTTAAACTTATCTGCCAGAGCCTACGACAGAATTTTGAAGGTATCTAGAACAATTGCAGATTTAGAAGGAGTTGCAGAAATATCTACAAACCACATCTCAGAAGCTATTCAATATAGAAGTTTAGATAGAGAAGGTTGGTTGGGATAATAATTAGAAATACCCATATATATGATAACCTTAAAAATTTATAATAATAAAAGGGGGAATTTCCCCTATTTGTTTCGGTGTTTTTCCCCGAAGCTAAAACCAATACTCAACCTATATTTGCCATAGGAAAAAGAAATGTATGTTATTATTTAAGGGAAATTGCAAAAAAAACCTCACATAACTGTGAGGTTTTTTATGTGTAAAAATTAATATGGTGACTTTCTAAGGTTTATAGTGTCTTACACAAGTATCAACTATAATGATTACCGACAGTTATTAGCTCCATTTGATTATCCAGACGCCAACACGCTAAAAATGCCGAATTAAAGGAGTATTTATTTATGAAAATATCTGATTATGGACCAAATGAAGCTGCAGCTATAATTTTATCCTACAAGTTGTCAGACCAAATTCCTACCAATTAATAACTTCAACATATTGGCTAAATTCTGATGA
>NZ_JBFFOE010000108.1:0-7877 GCF_041562875.1 Lutibacter sp.
GCTAGTGCTAATATGGGTGCACATACACTTTTAATAACAATGAATTTACAAAATATTGCTCAAATGAGTTGTAATCCAGCTATGGGAGGAATCGCAAAAGGGCAAATTGTTAGGGAAATAGATGCTTTAGGTGGTTATAGTGCAATTGTTACTGATAAAACCGCTATTCAATTTAAAATGTTGAATAAATCTAAAGGGCCTGCAATGTGGAGTCCAAGGGCTCAAAGTGATAGAATGCGTTTTGCAGAATGTTGGAGAACCATGTTGGAACATACTAAGAATTTAGATTTTTATCAAGAAAATGTTGTTGGGTTATTATTTGATAATGGTAAAATTATTGGTGTTAAAACTGCCTTAGGAATTGAAATTAAATCTAAGTCTGTTATTATAACAGCTGGTACTTTTTTAAATGGTTTAATGCACCTTGGAGATAAAACTTTTGGAGGTGGTAGAGCAGGGGAAAGTGCTTCAATTGGGATTACAGAAGATTTAATTAAAGTAGGATTTGAATCAGGGAGAATGAAAACAGGTACACCACCTAGAGTTGATTCTAGGTCGTTAGATTTTTCAAAAATGATAGAACAACCTGGTGATGAAAATCCAGAAAAATTCTCATATTTACCAGCTACAAAATCATTGGTTGATCAACGTTCTTGTTATATGACGTATACTTCTTTGGAAGTACATGATTTGTTACGAACTGGGTTTGATAGATCGCCAATGTTTAACGGAAGGATACAAAGTATTGGGCCAAGATATTGCCCATCTATTGAAGATAAGATTGATAGATTTGCTACGAAAGAACGTCACCAACTTTTTATTGAACCTGAAGGTTGGGATACTGTAGAAACGTATGTAAATGGTTTTTCAACTTCGTTACCTGAGGATGTTCAAGACAAAGCACTTCGAAAAGTGGCTGGTTTTGAAAATGTAAAATTCCTTAGATTTGGGTATGCAATTGAATACGATTATTTCCCACCTACACAACTGAAGCATACTTTAGAAACTAAGCTTATTGAAAATTTATATTTTGCTGGACAAATAAACGGGACAACAGGATATGAAGAAGCCGCGGCTCAAGGTTTAATGGCGGGTATAAATGCAGCATTGAAGATTCAAAGTAAAGGTGCTTTTATATTGAAAAGAGACGAAGCTTATATAGGTGTTTTAATAGATGATTTAATTACAAAAGGAACGGAAGAGCCTTATAGAATGTTTACTTCAAGAGCTGAATATAGAACATTATTACGTCAAGATAATGCTGATTTAAGATTAACACCTTTAGCTTTTGAACTTGGATTAGCTTCAAAAGAGCGTATGGAGAGAGTTATTGAAAAGCAACAAAAGACTGATTTATTTGTGAAGTTTTTAATTGAAACAAGTGTTAAACCTGAAGAGATAAATCCAATCTTAGATGATAATGAAACAGCGAGAGTTTCACAATCTATGAAGTTATTTAAAATAGCGGCTAGACCACAATTAAACTTTGATGATCTTCGGAAATTAGCTAAAGTTGAAGCGTTTATTTTAGAGAATTCTATTGATCGTGAAATTGTTGAACAAACAGAAATTCATGTAAAATATGCGGGTTATATTGAAAAGGAAAAGAACCAGGCAGATAAGGTAAATAGGTTAGAGAATGTTTCTATTCCTTCTAATTTTGATTATTATAAAGTTGCATCTTTATCAATAGAAGCGCGTCAAAAACTAACGAAACTCAAACCAATTACTATATCACAAGCGAGTAGAATAAGTGGAGTTTCACCAAGTGATATTTCTGTTTTATTGGTGTATATGGGAAGGTAATTTTTAACGTTCCACGTGGAACAAATAATAATTTCTATTAATATTTGATGTTTATTTCGGGTATTTAAAGTTGAAAATAGTATTATTTTTCGTGTTTTAAAAGTAGTAAATCGGTCAATATAATTAGTAATTTTAATGGTCTTAATCTAAATATGTAATTTCTGAAATCTAAAAAATGAGTAAAACTATATCGCCAATTATAGAAGTTGAAGAACTTATAAAAATTCATCAATTAGAAAATTTAGTTATTGTTGATGCCAGTAATGAAACTAGTTATAAAGAAAAGCATTTAAAAGGTGCTTTGTTTGTTAATTTAAACACTCAATTATCAAATATTAAAGAAGATGTTTCAGTTGGAGGAAGGCATCCTTTACCTACAATTAAGCAATTTTCTAAAACATTAAAGACTCTTGGAATCAACGAAAAAAGTCAAATTGTAATTTATGATGATAAAAATGGAGCGAATTCAGCTGCTCGTTTTTGGTGGATGTTAAGAGCTATTGGACACGATAAAGTTCAAGTTTTAAATGGTGGTATTCAAGAAGCGGAGAGAAAAGGTTTTCCTATTAATTCTGAATTAGTAGAAGCAAAAAAAACGGCTTCCTATAATTTTGTAGATTATAAACTTCCACAAGCAACTATTTTCGAAGTTGAAAATTGCTCACAAGATAAAAATTATATAGTTGTTGATGTTCGTGAAGAGGAACGATATCTTGGAATTAAAGAACCATTAGATTTGGTAGCTGGTCATATTCCTGGAGCAGTTAATATTCCTTTTTCTACCAATTTAGATCTGAATGGACTTTTTAAAACTTCTAAAGAATTAAAGAATAAATACCAAACAGTTTTTCAAAATATCGAATCAGACCATATTATTGTTCATTGCGGATCTGGCGTAACTGCATGTCATACATTGTTGGCAATTGCATATGCAGGATTAGATATCCCAAAATTATATGTAGGTTCTTGGAGTGAATGGTCTAGAAATAATAAAAAAATTGCTACAATAAATACAAATTTTTAAGAATGGACTTTTCAAAAATCAATAAAATTACCTGTGAAGATTATACGGTTTCAAACCAAAAATTTGATTTAGTTTACAATGATAAATTTGACATGCTCGAAACTTTTCCTCAACCTAAATTGGAAGATTTAGGTAATTATTATGAAAGTTCAGATTATATATCTCATACAGATTCAAAGAAATCATTTACAGATAAGTTGTATCAAATTGTAAAAGGGTATACTTTAAATAAGAAGTTAAGCCTGATAAATTCATTTAAAACTGAGCAAAAAAACTTATTAGATGTTGGTTGCGGGACAGGTGATTTTTTATTGAATTGTAAAAATAATGGATGGAATGTAGTAGGAGTAGAGCCAAACCAAAATGCAAAAAGTTTGGCAGAATCCAAACTAACTGTAAATAGTATTTCAAAAATTTATACAAATTTATCAGATATCAATTCTGAAAAATTTGATGTAATAACCTTGTGGCACGTGTTAGAACATGTTACTAATTTAGAAGTATATATTTTAAATTTAAAACAACTATTAAAGCCAAATGGTGTTTTAGTGATCGCCGTTCCAAATTTTAAAAGTTATGATGCTAATTATTACAAACAGTTTTGGGCGGCTTTTGATGTACCAAGACATTTATGGCATTTCTCAAAAAAATCGATTCAATTACTTTTTTCTAAAGAAAATATGGCTGTTGAAAAAATACTTCCAATGAAGTTTGATTCGTTTTATGTTTCTTTGTTAAGTGAAAAATATAAAAATGGGAAAAGTAATTTTATCAGTGCTTTTTATGTTGGTTTATTGTCAAATTTAAAAGCTTTGAGTTCTAAAGAGTATTCTTCGTTAATTTACCTTATAAAAAACATCTAAAATCGATTTTTAAACGATTTAAGGATGTTTCAATCATAAAATCATACTGTTTTATTCCTTTTTTAATTAATTAAAGTAGTTAAGCTGTAATAACCTCATTTTTAATAGATATTTATTATTTAAAAAATTTAAATAATAAATTATTCTAATAGTGATAAATATTAGGAGAAACTTCTGTTTTTGTTTATATATTCGCAAAAATTTTTATCATCAACCCAAATTAAAAAAATATCAAAAAATGAAAAAATTATTGATTGTAGCTATTGCACTTGTATTCGCATCTTGTAATCAAACTAAAGTTGCTTATATAGATATTGAAGTTTTAATGAAAGATTACGAAGCTACTAAAGCTTTAGAAACTTCTTTAAAAGCCAAACAAGAAGTAATGGCAAAAGAATTAGATAGTCTTGGAGCGCCATTTCAATTAAAAGTGCAACAATACTATCAAGCTGCTCAAACAATGACTGCTCAAAAAAGAGCTGAAGCGGAGCAAGCTTTACAACAAGAACAACAATTTATACAATCTAAGCAACAACAAGCTGCTCAAGTATTACAACAAGAGAATCAAGAAAAAAGCGAAATTTTAACTAAAAGAGTAGATAGTTTAGTTGGGGTTTTTGCAAAATCTAAAGGGTACAATTTAATTTTTGGAACTTCTGGACAGGGTACAGTAATGTATGGAGATGAGTCTCTAAATGTTACAGCTGAAGTTTTAGATATATTAAATGTTGATTTTTCTAAAGAATAAATATAAAACATTAATAATCAATTAAATAAGCCATTTACAATCATTGTAAATGGCTTATTTTTTTAGCTCGATTTTGACCCAATAAAATGCTGTTCTTTTATTTTAAAAAGCACATTAAAGGTTGTTAAACTACCATAAATTCTAGTGATATATTGTTGTAAATCAACTTTATCTTGGTCATCTAATTTGCTTGAATTAATTTTTTGCTCCATGACTCTTATTCTGTCACGTACCATCACAATTTTATGAAAGAAGGCATCAATAGGAATTTCTTTGCTTGACAAAGAAGTATCTTTAGGTTCTAAAATTAAGTTCCCACCTTTCCATTTGTCTGCAATAGGAATTATTTCTGAAATATCTGACCATTGTTTTAACATATTTCTTAGCGTTGATTCAACTTCAAAAAAGCTAACAGTATCTACTTCGTCTTCAACAGATTCAATTATTTCGAACTCACTATCAAGATTAATAGTTTCTAATCCGTTTTCAATAAAAGTAACCCAATAATGTTTGGAGGTTACGTTGGTTACAACACCTAAACCAAATTCAGTGTGTTTTATACGAGAACCTATACCTAATAATTTCATAATCAATAATTTAAGTTAATAAATAAATGCCAATAACATTTAAAATAAAATAGACTGTTATATTCATAGCTCCAGGATAATCTTTCGCTAATCGTTGCCCTACTAAGAACATTAAAAGTGTAATAGCTGAGATTTCTAAACCTACTTTTGCCATAATTAAGGCATCTTCTATCACTAAAAAATAAAGCCCAATAGTTAATAAAATGACAGTTGAAATTTCAAAAATTAGAACATTTAAAAGGAGTAATGGAATCATTTTTTGAAGTATTGTTTTTTCAAAATGTTTTGTGTAATATGCTATAGTTCCTTTCCAATCTGCTAATTTTTCAACTATTGAAAAGAAATAAGTAAAAATAAAAAACAGTACAATTAATATTTCTGCTGAATGATTATTAAAAATAGACATAATTTAAAGTTGTTATGAAACTTCTTTTTCGTGTAAAAGACGCGTTAGTTTTATAGATAAATCCAGCAAAATTATTTTTGCATTTCCATTTCTTTCAATATGATAAATAGCATCATTTAGCTCTTTATTTATTTCTATAATATTTCCACTATGAATAAAAGGAGCAAATTTTTCTAGTTTAAAACTCGCTGTTTTTGGTTGTAAATAAACCAAAGATGCAGCATCATAATTTAGTAAAAGTGCCTGTCTAAAAAATTGTAAACAGAAGTTTAAAAAACGTTTTTGAGTTTCTCTTCCAGTTTTTGAAATAGTATCGCTCCAATCAATTAATAATTGAATTACAGAGGCATTCCCTTTAGCTTGAAAAGCAGCTCTTACCCAAGTAATAAACCATTGTTCAAATTGCTCATCGGCATTATCATTGTGTAATAAATGCAATGCTTTATTGATATTTCCGTCAGATTGTTGGGCAATTTGCTCAGCAATTGGTTGATCTGTTCCTTCTTTTTCAATTAAATAATTTACAATATCAGCTTCAGCTATTAAAGGAAAATGTAAAACTTGACAACGTGATTTTATGGTGGTTATAATATGTTCTTCATTTTCTGTAACTAATAAAAAAACTGTTTTCTCAGGAGGTTCTTCTAATAACTTAAGCAGTTTATTTGCTGCAGAAGTATTCATTTTTTCTGCCATCCAAATAATCATAATTTTATAACCGCCTTCGTACGATTTTAGTCGTAAAGATTTTACAATTTCTTCAGCTTCGTCAACACCAATTTGTCCTTGTTTGTTTTCAATACCTATAGATTGCAACCATTCAAATAAATTCCCATAAGGGTTTAATTGAATAAAATTGCGCCAATCTTCTAAAAATAAATTACTTACAGGATGGCTTTTTACAACATCATTAGTTGCAACCGGAAACGCAAAATGTAAATCGGGATGCATTAATTTAGCACATTTTAAAGCACAAGCATCTTTATCAATACTTGTACTGCATAAAATATATTGCGCATAAGCAATGGCCATTGGCAAAGTGCCCGAACCTTCTTTACCTACAAACAATTGGGCGTGAGAAATCCGACCATTATCGGTAGATTTCATTAAATGGTTCTTTAAATGTTCGTGTCCTAAAATTTCAGAAAAATTCATCAAAGCGAAAGTAAAACATTTTCAGCAAATATAAATTGAGATGCTATTTAATCTTTTAATTTTCAATCTTGAAATCGGTTTCGTAAAAAATTAGAAGCCTTTGTATAAATTGAATTATATTTGTGCAACTAATAATTTTTGAAAAATGAAAACAATACAAGACATTAATTTTGAAGGAAAAAAAGCATTAATAAGAGTAGATTTTAATGTGCCTTTAGATGAAAATTTTAATATTACAGATGCAACTAGAATTGAAGCTGCAAAACCAACAATTATTAAAATTTTAGAAGATGGTGGGGCAGTTATTTTAATGTCGCATTTAGGAAGACCAAAGGGTGTTGAAGAAAAATATTCTTTAAAGCACATTGTTGATAAAGTTTCTGAAATAATTGGAGTTGGAGTAAAATTTGCAACCGATTGTGTTGGTGAAATTGCTGAAAAAGCAGCTTCGGAATTACAAATGGGAGAAGTGTTATTGTTAGAAAACTTACGTTTTTATGCTGAAGAAACTAAAGGAGATTTAGAGTTTTCAAAAAAACTTTCAAAGTTAGGAGATATTTATGTGAATGATGCTTTTGGTACAGCACATAGAGCGCACGCATCAACAACAATTGTAGCTCAGTTTTTTCCAGAAAATAAATGTTTTGGTGCTTTATTAGCGCAAGAAATTGTGAGTCTTAAAAAAATATTAGAAGAAGGTGAAAAGCCAGTATTGGCTATTTTAGGAGGTGCAAAAGTATCTTCAAAAATTACAGTTATTGAAAATGTTTTAGACAAAGTAAATCACTTAATTATTGGTGGTGGAATGAGTTTTACATTTGTAAAAGCACTTGGTGGTACAGTAGGAAATTCAATTTGTGAAGATGATAAATTAGAGTTGGCATTAGAAATTTTGAAGAAAGCAAAAGAAAAAGGAGTACAAGTTCATATTCCTGTTGATGTAATAGCTGCTGATGATTTTAGTAATGATGCAAATACTCAAATTTGTGATATAAATAGTATTCCTGATGGTTGGCAAGGTTTAGATGCTGGACCAAAATCAAGAGAATTATTTGATAAAATTGTAAACCAATCTAAAACAATTCTTTGGAATGGACCTTTAGGAGTTTTTGAAATGGAAAGCTTTGCAGGAGGAACAATTGCCTTAGGAAATTCTATTGCAAATGCAACTAAAAACGGAACTTTTTCACTTGTTGGTGGGGGAGATTCAGTTGCAGCCGTAAAACAATTTGGATTTGAAGATAAAGTAAGTTATGTTTCAACTGGTGGTGGTGCAATGTTAGAAAGC
>NZ_JBFFOE010000109.1:0-7779 GCF_041562875.1 Lutibacter sp.
TTTTGCAGATATTTTAAAAAATCAACTGGAAAAACATTTACCCAATTTGTGAATGAGTTTAGAATAGTTCATACAACAAAATTATTAGCTGAAAACCCAACTAGTATTACTGATATTTGTTTTGAAAGTGGCTTTAATAATTTTTCGCACTTTAATAAATTATTTAAAAAATATACAGGAAAAAGCCCTTTAAAGTATAGAAACGAAATGAAACAATTAGTAACTCAACACTAATTTATATTATTGAATATCTATCAGATAAGGCATTCTTGCCTGAATTCCTTCCAATTTAGAAAATTGTTTTATAGTTTGATAAATTTTATAATTTGCTTCACCAAGTTCTTCAATTAAAACTTTTTCTTTCGTTTTCATAAAAGGAAAATTATTAAATCTATCTTCTAACTCTACTTTATAACTTGGATAGTTTTTCACTTTATAATCTGTTATTTCAGCCAATTCCGCTGCATATAAAATTGCATCATCTAAATTCCCTAATTCATCAACTAGCCCATTATTTAAAGCATCAACTCCACTCCAAACTCTACCTTGAGCAATACTATCAACAGCCTCAATGGTCATATTTCTTCCTTTAGCAACTCTCTCTAAAAATGTAGTATAAACTGCTTCAACCCCTTCAGTTGTCACCAATCTAAATTCATCAGTCATTGGCTCAAAAACACTATAATTAGCGCCTTTATTAGTGCTTACTTGTTCTGCATTAACACCAATTGTATTTGCCAATTTGCTAAAATTAGGAATAATCCCAAAAACACCTATAGAACCAGTAATTGTAGTAGGTTCTGCAAAAATTCTATCTGCATTACAAGACAAATAGTAACCACCCGAAGCGGCAACATTCCCCATAGAAACAACTAACGGTAAGGTTTCTTTTGTTAATTCTAATTCTCTCCAAATTAATTCTGATGCTAAAGCACTTCCTCCTGGTGAGTTTACCCTTAAAACAATGGCTTTTACATTTGAATCTTTTCTAGCCTTTTTTAAAGCTTTTATAATTAAATCTTGACCTATTAAATTTTCATCACCTTTACCATAAATAATTTCGCCTTGTGCATAAATAACAGCTATTTTATCAGACGCCGTAGCAATTATTCTTCCTTTTCCTATAGAAATATAATCTGAAATTGAAATTTTATTTAAATCATCATCTAAAGAAATTCCACAAGCAATTTTTAATTTATTGGTGTATTCATCAACATAAATTGCGCCATCCATCATATTATTTTCAATAGCTAAAGTTGCATTTCTAGCCAACAAATTATCTGCAACATTGTTAATTTCTTCAATTGTTTTATTTCTGCTATTTGAAATATCTACAACCATTTCATTCCAAATAGATTTTAAAAATGTTGTAACTTGTTTTCTATTTGCATCGCTCATTTCATTGTATAAAAATGGTTCAACAGCACTTTTATATTTTCCGTGTCTAATTACTTCCATTTTTACACCTGTTTTATCTTCTAAATCTTTAAAAAATAAGACTTCTGAAGACAACCCTTTAAAATCAACTGCACCCACCGGATTCATAAAAATAGAATCTGCTACAGAACTAAAATAATATGATTTTTGATCATAAATATCTGCATATGCTTTTATAAATTTACCTGATTCTTTAAACTCTAGCAATTTATTTCTAATGGCTTGCGTTTGTGCAATACCAGCATTAACACCTAACGTTGTGATACTTATTCCTTTAATATTTTCATCGTCTTTGGCATTTTCAATAGCGTTTAAAATTGAATTTAAACCTATTTTATCATTATCAAAACCAAAAAGTTTATCAAATGGATCATCGCTTTTTGGAGCATAATCTTTAACTAAGCTTTCTAATTTCAGTTCTAAAACTGAATTACTTTTTAACTCTACACTTTTAATATCTCCAACTGAAGATGCCATTGCAGAAATAATGATAATAAACAGTACTAAAATAATAGCTAAGGTTATAAATGTTCCTAAAATTGACGCCAATAAATTTCTTAAAAAGTTCATATTTTAAAAGTTGAATTTAGAATTTTAAAAAAGTAAAATGTTTATAAGTTACGCAACAAATATATGTATTTAAATGATAGTTTTCTTTTCTTTGTATTCACTTTATGCATATAGCGAGAACCACATATTTATCATTAGGAAGCAACCTAGGAAACAAGTTTGAAAATTTACAGCAAGCTATTTTTTTAATTGATGAAAAAATTGGCTCAGTTGCTAAAATTTCTTCGATTTATAAAACTACTTCTTGGGGTTTTGATAGTGACGATTTTTATAATATTTGTGTGCAAGTATCAACAGGTCTAAATCCTGAAAACTTATTAAAAGCTATCCATAAAATTGAACTTTCATTAGGAAGAAAAAGAACTTCAGAAAAAAAATACAAAGCAAGAACCATTGATATTGATGTATTACTTTTTGATAACGAAGTTATTTTTTCAAAAGAATTAATAGTTCCTCATAAAGAGATGCTTAACCGAAAATTTGTAATGGTTCCTTTAGTTGAAATAGCTCCAAATTTAATGCATCCTATTGAAAAACAACGCTTACAGGTTTGTCTTACAAATTGTACTGACAAAAGTGAAATTGAAAACACGTATTTAGAATTAAAAAGACCTATTTGCTTATCTGAAAAATTCAATTATATTGCTATTGAAGGAAATATTGGTGCTGGAAAAACGACTTTAACAAATATGATTGCTGAAGATTTTAATGCCAAAGTTATTTTAGAACGTTTTGCAGACAACCCATTTCTACCAAAATTTTACGAAGATAATGAACGGTATGCATTTCCGTTAGAAATGAGTTTTTTAGCTGATAGATATCAACAACTTTCAGATGATTTAGCGCAATTTGATTTGTTTAAGAATTTTATAGTTTCAGATTATTACATTTTTAAATCACTCATTTTCGCTCAAGTAACCTTACTAAAAGAAGAGTATTTTTTATACCGAAAAATGTTTGATATTATGTATAAAGAAATTTCTAAACCCGATTTATACATTTATTTGTATCAAGAAACACCTCGTTTAATTGAAAATATAAAGAAACGAGGCAGAGATTATGAACAAAACATAGCACCAGAATATTTAGATAAAATTCACAGTGGTTATACTACTTTTATTAAAACTGAAGAAAATTTAAAAACCTTAATTATTGATGTTTCTAATAAAGATTTTGTAAACAATCCTGAAGATTACAAAGAAATTATTGAACTTATTAAGAATGTAAAATAGATTATTTTATATTATCCCTACGAATGCAAGAATCAATAAAAACAGCTACAATAATAACACAACTTAAAACTTTATTAAACTTATAATTGTAAGTCTGAGCTTGTAGAAGACCTTTTATAATAATTACTATTTAAAAACACTTCAACAAGCTTGTAACAGTTTACAAAACAAATTACTTCTTTTTTAATTCTAATTTTTCAGCAAAATAATCACAAAAATCTTTCATGGTTGCAGACATTTTAGTGTCGTTTGTAGCACGCTCAAAAGTATTTGCCATAGAAACCAATGTTTGATGAAAAAACTGTTTCATTTCATCAATTTGCATCTCCTTTGTCCACAAATCCATACGAAGTGTATCTTTCGTTTTAACATCCCAAACGGCTAATATTACAGCTTTTGCTTCTTGATTAATAATATCACTATCCTGTGCTGTCCAATGTAATTTTTCAGGAATTTTATTTTCGTCTAATCCTACGGTAATTTCAATTTTTGATGAACTCTCTACTGCCATTATTTTTTTGGTTTATATTTTGATTTTTTAAATATTTCTTCTGAATTTGTTTGTAAAAGTTGCTGTAAAGTTACTTCATTATTATTCATATAAGAACGTACAATTTGCCAACCAATATAAACACCTACTTTGCCTGGTGAATCTTTATCAATATCAATATAAAATTTTGAAAAAGGAGCATCCGCTATAAAACGAGTATACAAATTTGAATCTGTGCTATACAGTAATTTATTTTCAATAAAATATTTCCATAATTGAGATTCATTTGCTTCAATCCAATCTAATTTTTCAATGGCATAACCCATCTTTTGAGCATCAGAAACTGAAGGTAAATAACTATCAATCAGATACATTTTCTTACCTTCATTAATCATTATATCTATAAACTGGCGATTTTTACTTGGAGTAAAATAATGTTCACTAATGCTTTCAGCAATATCAACAACCAAATGCGATTTGTCAAAATTTTGAGCTAAATATATTGGGAAATCTTTATAAACTTCACTTTCTTTCCCCAAATACATATCTAAAGAAACAAATAACAAACTATCGGCATAAACCACTTTATTCTCGTAATCTAAATTTGTTATTAACGTTAAAATTTTAGGCGATTTAAAATTGGAGTGATAGTATTTTACGTGTTTAAATAAATCTTCTATTTGAAGTTTTTCAGATTCAAAATTCCCAAAAACTTCTTGCGACTTTTGGAATAATTCAGCCTCATTTATAATTTTATTTAGCCAAATGCTATCATTTTGAACTGGAAACAAATAAGGATATTCATTTTTAACTGTTGGAAGCGTTTTCTCATTCGCTTCATAAAACTTTTGCTCAAACCTATCTACAGAAAAAGTAACTTCAATATTAGAAACATCCACTGTTTTTATCTCTTTATTTTTACAGGAAACTATCGATAATAAAATAATTGCCAGAACAGCTAATCTCTTCATTAATTTCTATATTTACAATTCTATTTTTTAAAACGCTAAAATTACAAAAAAGTTTAAGTATGAATACAGAAAAAGTTGTTGATTATATTGTTGATTGGTTAAAAAATTATGCTACAACTGCAAAAGTGAATGGTTTTGTAATTGGAATTTCTGGCGGAATAGATTCCGCAGTAACCTCAACATTGTGTGCAAAAACTGGCTTTCCTGTTTTATGCGTTGAGATGCCAATTCATCAAGGTGAAAATCAAGTTTCTAGAGCAAAAGAACATATTACACAACTTAAAAAACGCTTTAATGCTATTAATTCTATTGAAGTAAATTTAACTTCCACTTTTGAAAAATTTAAATCTGTAATTCCTGAAGTTGAAGATTCAGCAACTGTAAATTTATCTTTAGCAAATACACGTGCGCGTTTACGAATGACAACTTTATACTATTTTGCAGGTTTATATGGCTATTTAGTTGCTGGAACTGGTAATAAAGTTGAAGATTTTGGTGTTGGTTTTTTTACAAAATATGGTGATGGAGGTGTAGATTTAAGTCCGATTGCTGACTTAATGAAATCTGAAGTCTATGAAATAGCAAAATATTTAAATGTTTCAACTGCTATACAAACTGCACAACCTACCGATGGTTTATTTGGTGATAGCCGTACTGATGAAGATCAAATTGGCGCAAGTTACAATGAATTAGAATGGGCCATGAAACAGGTTGAATTAGGTAAAACAAGTGCTAATTTTAAAGGAAGAGAACTAGAAGTATTTACTATTTACAAACAAAGAAACCTAGCGAACAAACACAAAATGGAACCAATTCCTGTTTGTGAAATTCCGAAAGAATTGAAGTTTAGCTAACAACTAAACTTAATTATTTCTTTTTAAAAAAATTATACCAAAACAATAAAGCTATGAATTGGATTTTAGGATTATTATTTATTTTAATAATTATATTTCTATACAGAAACTTTTCTAACAAGAAAAAATCAGCTAGACTAAAAAAATGGTTTATTGAAAATTGGGGAAAACCTAAAAGTAATGACTATTTTAATTTTTATGTTATTGGAAAATATTTTGAAAATAATGAGCATAAAAATCAAGCATTCCACGTTATCTCAGAAAAAGTTAAAATTGACTTAGATATTGATGAACTATTTAAATTTATTGATAGAACTTCGTCTAAAATTGGTCAGCAATATTTATATTATAAACTAAGAACTATTGGTAGTATTGAAAGTTTATTGAAATTTGATTTATTAAGTAATTTATTTTTAAACAATGAAACATTACGACTTAAAAGTCAAATAAGTTTATCAAAAATAAATTCTCATAATTCCTATGATTTAGAAAAACTTATCACTGATAAGCCCATTGAAAAACCCACGTATTTAAAATATATTTATGCTTCGTCGCTAACGTCTGTTTTATTGATAATACTAACTTTTTTTAATCCTTTATTTTCACTTTTTTTGCTCCCTGTTTTTTTTATAAATACCATTTTTCACTATAAAAACAAGGAAAACGTAACCTATTACACCAATGCAGTTTATCAACTTTCTAGAGCTTTAAAAGTAAGCAAAGAACTTTCATCATTTGATGAAATTAAGCAACATTTTACTGATTTATCTTTTATTAAAAAAGTAAGTACTATTCAAACAAAAACCGAATTTATAGGGTTTGAAAAGCAATTAAGCAATGAATATGCATTATTATTTTGGTTGATTATTGAATTGATAAAAATTCAATTTATGGTTGAATATATTCTCTTTTTTAGTTTCATTGATTCTATTGTTAAAGAAAAAGATAGCATTGAAAAAATGTTCTGCTTTATCGGTGAAATTGATTCAGCAATCTCAACAGCATCCTTAAAAGTAGGTGGAAATAAAATTTGCACGCCTAATTTCACTAAAGAAAAACAACTCGTTTCAATAGAAGTTTACCATCCTTTAATTGAAAACTGTATTACTAATAACATAAACTTAATTGATACTAGTCTTTTATTAACGGGCTCAAATATGTCTGGTAAAACCACATTTATTAGAACCGTGGCTATTAACAGTATTTTAGCACAAACTTTAAATATTTGTTTTGCAAAAGAATATACTGCTCCCTTTTTAAAAGTTTATTCATCTATTAGAATCACTGATGATTTATTGGATAACACAAGCTATTATTTAGAAGAAGTTTTAACTGTAAAAGAATTAGTAGATGCTGCAAAGCATGAAGAAAATTGTTTATTTGTGTTAGATGAAATTTTTAAAGGAACAAATACTATTGAACGAATCTCCGGTGGAAAAGCCATTTTATCATACCTTAATAAAAAAAATCATCTAGTTTTAGTTTCAACTCATGATATTGAATTAACAGATTTATTAGTGAAAGAAAACTATGAATTATTTCATTTTAGTGAACAAATAGAAAATGAAAAATTATTTTTTGATCATAAATTAAAAAGTGGAAAATTAAAAACCAGAAATGCTATAAAAATTTTAGAATTGTACAAATATCCGTCCGAAATAATTTTAGACGCACGTAAAACAGAAGAGAATAATTTTAGTTAAAATTCAAGCCTCCCTATTAAGCAGTTCCAACAAGTGCTATTTTAAACTGATATAATTTGTAAATTGCTTCAAGTAAATTTTTTATGAATGATTTTACCAATTTCTTTAAATAAGATTGAATCTATTGGATAAACCAAAAGTGTCTTTTTCTTAAAATTTAAATTAATTACTAATTGATTTATAGTTTTATCTTATTTTAGAGGAATGAAAAATTTAAAATTTACATTCCTCTTTTTTTTTGTTTTCAGTATATTTTTGTTAGCATCTTGTACTCCAAAAGAAGAACTACAATCTTCAAAAAATAGTGAACTAGATTCTATTAGTTTTTTCATGCAAGAAATGAAGAATGATACTTTAGATTTTGAAACTCGTTTAAATAAGGCAAACAGCGCTTTCCGAAAAATAGGAATTAATAAATCTGACACACGAATTAAAGGAATTCTAGCTTATAAAATTCACTTATTTGGTTATTTAAAACAATATGATAGTGCCGTTTATATTTCAAAAGAATTATTGAAAAAA
>NZ_JBFFOE010000110.1:0-7750 GCF_041562875.1 Lutibacter sp.
CAAGATGAACTATTAAGTACTTTTAATTTATATCCAAATCCGGTTAAAAACGGAGAATTAAAGCTTCAAATGCCAAGAGAAATTACAGATTATAATATTAGAATTTCTAATGTACTCGGGCAAAAAGTATATGAAAATAAGGTAAATTCAAATTATAGTAATACATATACGGTAAATACCTCAGCTATAAAACCTGGATTATACTTTGTAACAGTAAGTACAAATTTGGGGAAAGCCACAAAAAAGATAATTATTGAGTAATAAGTAGACAACCTATAAACTAAAAGAGACTTCAAATATGAAGTCTCTTTTTTTATTCTCTTATTAAATAGTTTCAATTTCTTTATTTATTTACTCAAACTACTTAGCAGTTGAAAGAAAACGTCTAGATGTTATACATAAAACATCTGGACGTTATTAATAAAACATCTAGACCTTTTTCCATATTTAATAAGCAATAATTGTAAATTACTTAGTAATTAGTGCAGACTAATGTATAAAATTTATAATGCTCCTTTAAAATAGTAAACTTCCTACTAAAGTTCGTTAATAAATGGTCATAAAAAAATCGTCATTCTCAGCTTGGCTGGGAATCTCTTGAAACAAAACTCGTAATAAACTGCTACTGTATTAAATGTGGCATGACTAAAAAAACGGTCATCCTCAATTTTACATAGAATTACCGTTCATAATTTTATAGTTGAACATTATTACTTAAAAGCAGGCAAGCCAGTAATATCAAAACCTGTAATTAATAAGTGAATGTCATGAGTTCCTTCATACGTAATTACGCTTTCTAAGTTCATCATATGGCGCATAATAGAATATTCTCCTGTAATTCCCATAGCACCTAAAATTTGTCGTGCTTCTCTTGCAATGTGTATCGCCATATCAACATTATTCCGTTTTGCCATAGAAATTTGAGCGCTTGTTGCCTTATCTTCATTTCTTAAAGTTCCCAAGCGCCAAGTTAACAACTGAGCTTTTGTAATTTCGGTAATCATTTCAGCTAATTTTTTTTGCTGAAGTTGAAAAGCGCCAATAGGTTTACCAAACTGCATACGTTCTTTTGAATAACGCAAGGCAGTATCATAACAATCCATAGCGGCTCCTATTGCTCCCCAAGCAATTCCATATCGAGCAGAATCTAAACAGCCAAGTGGGGCACCTAAACCATCCTTATTGGGTAAAATATTTTCCTTTGGAATTTTTACATTATCAAAAATTAATTCACCTGTTGCAGAAGCTCTTAAAGACCATTTGTTATGCGTTTCTGGAGTTGTAAACCCTTTCATACCACGTTCAACAATTAACCCTTTAATACGTCCTTCTTCATTCTTAGCCCAAACAACAGCAATATCAGCAAAAGGGGCATTTGAAATCCACATTTTTGCACCATTTAGCAAAAAGTGATCACCCATATCTTTAATATTGGTCACCATTGCTCCTGGATTTGATCCGTGGTCTGGTTCAGTTAATCCAAAACAGCCTAAAAACTCGCCACTTGCTAATTTTGGTAAGTATTTTTTACGTTGTTCTTCATTTCCGTATTTCCAAATTGGGTACATAACCAATGAAGATTGAACAGAAGCCGTTGATCTAACACCTGAATCACCTCTTTCAATTTCTTGCATAATTAATCCATAACTCATTTGGTCTAATCCTGCACCACCATATTCTTCAGGAATATAAGGCCCAAAGGCACCTATTTCAGCCAAGCCTTTTACTATGGATGTAGGAAATTTTGCTTGTTGTGCAGCTTCTTCAATAATTGGGGAAACTTCACGTTTTACCCAATCACGTGCAGCGTCACGCACTAATATATTTTCTTCAGTTAATAATTCATCTAACTGATAATAATCTGGAGCTTGAAATAAATCTTGAGACATTGATTTTTTTATTAAGTTGTACACAAATTTAGTAATTAAAGTCTTTTTAGAAATTATTTTTTAAAATCTTTTATTCAGTACATTTGTATTAATGAGATTTACCTTAGGAATAGAAGAAAAATTAAAAAGTAAAAAAGTAATTCAACAATTATTTGCTGAAGGCAATCGTGTAAAATCGTTTCCTCTTCAGTTAATTTATTTAAAAAAGGAACATTATTCAGAATTCCCTATAAAAGTTGGATTTACAGTTCCTAAACGTGCTGTAAAATTAGCTGTAAATAGAAATAGAATTAAAAGAATGATGCGTGAAGTTTACCGTAAAAATAAGCAGCTATTTTCTGAAAATATAAACGAAAAGTATATTTTTATGTTTATTTATATGACAAACGATGAAACAAAATATGATGACTTAGAGCTTTCTATTAAAAAAATTTGTGATAAATTTTTAATAAAAATTAAAGAAGATGAGCAGAATTAAAAAACTATTCATAGGAATTTTTGTAGCAGTTTCTTTATTGGTTTCAGTAGGATTTCAATCTGATTTTTTTGAAATTGCAAAACAAATTGACATATACACTACGTTGTTTAAAGAATTAAACATGTATTATATTGATGAGGTAAATCCTGCAAAACTCACCAATAATGCAGTAAATCACATGCTTGAAAACCTAGATCCATATACACGTTACTATGATGAACAAGGAGTTGAAGATGCACGAATTGAACAAACTGGTGAATATGGCGGAATTGGAGCAACTACTCAGTATAAAAATAATACGTTAATAATACGTGAACTATTAAAAGGTTCTCCTGCTGAGAAAGAAGGAATGAAACCGGGAGATAAAATTTTAAAAATTAACGATGTTGTTGTAAAGGATTATGATGAAAAAGGAGCTTCAGCTTTATTAAACGGATTGCCAAATACCAACATAAAACTTCAAATTGAACGTCAAAATAAAAAGATAGATTTAGAGCTCACACGTAAAAAAGTTGAAGTAAATCCGGTGCCTTATTACACCATGTTAGATGCTGAGGTTGGGTATATTTCATTTACAAAATTTAATGAAAAAGCAGCTTCCGAAGTAAAAAAAGCATTTTTAGAGCTAAAGGAAGAGGGAATGAAAAAATTAATAATTGATGTAAGAAGCAATCCTGGAGGTTTATTAATGGAGGCCGTAAAAATTACTAATTTTTTTATTCCAAAAAATAAAATTGTAGTAACTACCAAGGCTAAAATTGAAAAATGGAGTGAAACATTTAGTACACAAGATGAACCTTTAGATTTAGAAATACCAGTTGTAATTCTTGTCAATAATCGTTCAGCCTCAGCCTCTGAAATTTTAGCTGGTTCTTTACAAGATTATGATAGAGGTGTTATTATTGGAGAGCGTTCATTTGGAAAAGGTTTGGTGCAGCGCTACAGAGAACTTTCTTATGGCACTCAAATGAAAATTACCATTTCTAAATATTATACGCCAAGCGGAAGATGTATTCAGGAACTAGATTATACCAATAGAGATGCTAAAGGGAAAGTTCCAAAATTTTCTGATGCAGGAAGAGAAACCTATAAAACCGAAATAGGAAGAACCGTGTATGGCGGTGGAGGTATTTTACCAGATATTGAAGTTGAAAAACCAACCACAACAGAAACTACAGAGAATTTGTTAAATTCTGATGCCTTTTTTAATTATGTAACCAATTACTTTTATGAAAATACAACCATAGCAGCACCCTCAAAATTTGAATTAAATGATACTGATTTTAATTCGCTTAAAAAATACTTAAGTAAAAACAATGATGCTTTTGAAACTAAAACTGAAGCTCATTTTAAAGAAGCAAAACAAAAAGCAATTTCGGAACATTTAGATGGAAGTTTAGACCAAACATTTACAGAACTTTTAGATAAAATTCAATTAGAAAAATTAAAAGAATTAGATAAAAACAAAGAAGAAATACTTCATAAATTAACCGAAGAAATAGTAAAACGCTATTATTATGATGAAGGCGTTTATATGCAAAAAGCTTCATTTGACACAAATATTATTAAAGCAATGTCAATTTTAAACAACAATGAAACATATAATTCAATATTAAAAAAGTAATAATTGAACGTTTCAAAATAGAACAAATACACAAATAAATAGATAAGTTGTATCTTTGATACCCAAATACAAAGTATGTCACACACAAAAATAAAACATAGAACGCGCGCTCAGGAATCGTCAAAAGCCATAGAGCGTTTATACATTTCAATGCGCCATTTATTTACAAGGGGGTTTTACAAACCTATGGGAATATCTGGAGATGCCTTACGTGAAGCATTATTGGTGCTTCGCCCTGAAATATACGGATCAATTGCGGAAGAAAAAGTAGAATTAAATGGTTTAATTTATGTAATTGAACGCTTACCTGAAGGAATTGAAGAATGTAGATATGTAAATTTAACTGCAGATGAAGGATACTCAAACTCACATTTTAAACCAATAATTCCTGCAAAAAGAAGAAGAACTTGTTTTAGAATTGACAAAGATCAAATGAATATTGAGGTGACTCGTGGACGTTCAGAAATTTATGATATACTAACACATTTAACATTTTTATTTATTGAATCTCATAAAATTGCCAACAAAGTATTGGTAAATGATGAAGGGGAAACCATTAGAGAATGGAAAAAATTAGAAGATGTTGTATTGCATAACAGAACCTTAGATGGAGATAGTAGAGATATTATGTTAGCGCATATGGCAAGTGTTTTAGGGAGAAGTTTTGAAGAAACACAAAAAGTGCACACAATATTAGGAGAAGAACAAAACCCTGATCGTTTATTTCAAATAATTTATTGGTTAGGAAACATTGCAATTAATGAAAAAATTCACGGCATAAAAAGAGCCATTAATTTTAGTCCAATTTTAAGAGAACGAATTGGGCATCATATTTACGGTGAAATTTGGGCAACAAATATAAAAGACGTTTTAAATGAGCAAAATTTATTAAGTCGTCCAATTCATATTATTAGTGCTAATATGCATAGCGTAATGAATTCTATTTACGCACCAATTGTTTTACCAAAACAAATTAAAAATAATGATACCCTTTCATTATTTAAGTTGTTAAGCAATGATGATAATGAAGATTTACGAAAACAAGTCATGGAATATGCTGCTGAAAATGGACTCACTTATATTAAAGATACATCAGGAACCAATATAAACGTTCAAATTATTGACACCGCTAAAATTGATATGAGTAAAACTCAATATTTAATTGAGAATAGCATAGATAACGAAGAAAAACCAGTTATAATTGTGATGGATTATGCTTTTGGTGAACAAGCGTACGAAACTATGGATGAACTTTTAAAACCATATGTGGATAAGAAGAACAAAAAGCAACATCTTAATGTTGACTCTATCTCAATTATGGGAAAAGCAGGCATTTTAGAAGGAGGCAAAGGTGATATTATGATTCCTTCATCACATATATTTGAAGGAACAGCAGATAATTACCCTTTTAAAAATCAATTAAAGAAAAGAATGTTTGAAGGTTGTGGTGTAGATGTTTATACTGGTGCTATGGTTACCGTTTTAGGAACATCACTTCAAAATAAAGATATCTTAAGCTTTTTTCATGATTCAACTTGGAAAGTTACAGGATTAGAAATGGAAGGTGCTCATTATCAAAAAGCCATACAAGCAGCGGCAAAAATTAGAGGAAATATTTCAAAAAATGTGAAGGTTCGGTATGCTTATTATGCATCTGATAATCCACTAGAAACAGGAAGTACATTAGCTTCCGGAGGTTTGGGAACTACAGGTGTATTGCCAACTTATGTAATAACGGAAAAAATTTTAGAGCAAATATTTTAACCGTTTCAATAAAGAGTTTTTGCACAATAAATAAAGAATTTGAATAAAATAAACCAATGAACGTACTAATTTTAGGATCAGGAGGAAGAGAACATGCATTTGCATGGAAAATAGCACAAAGCAACTTATTAAATCAATTATTTATTGCTCCGGGTAATGCAGGAACTATGCAATTTGGAACAAATTTAAACATAAATCCAACCGATTTTAATGCTTTAAAACAAACAGTTTTACAACATCATATTGAATTAGTGCTTGTTGGCCCAGAAGATCCTTTAGTAAAAGGCGTTCATGATTTCTTTTTAAATGATGCTGAATTAAAAAATGTAGCTGTAATTGGACCACAAAAATATGCGGCACAATTAGAAGGAAGTAAAGAATTTGCCAAAGAATTTATGGTTCGTCATAACATTCCAACGGCTGCTTATAAAAGCTTTACAACTAAAAATTTAGAAGAAGGTTATCAGTTTTTAGAAACGTTAAAACCACCGTATGTTTTAAAAGCTGATGGATTAGCAGCAGGAAAAGGCGTGTTAATTTTAACTGATTTACAAGAAGCCAAAGATGAGTTAAATGAAATGTTGGCAAATCAAAAATTTGGGGAGGCAAGCAGTAAAGTGGTCATTGAAGAATTTTTAGATGGAATTGAACTAAGTTGTTTTGTTTTAACAGATGGTAAAAGCTATGTAAACTTACCAAACGCGAAAGATTATAAACGAATTGGAGAAGGAGATGCAGGTTTAAATACAGGCGGAATGGGCGCAGTTTCACCAGTTCCTTTTGCGAACGAAGCCTTTATGAAAAAGATTGAAGACAGGGTTATTAAACCAACTGTAGAGGGGTTGTTAAAAGATAATATTCCATACAAAGGCTTTATTTTCTTTGGTATTATAAAAGTAGGAGATGAACCAAAAGTAATTGAATACAATTGCCGCATGGGAGATCCAGAAACTGAAGTGGTAATTCCGCGTATTAAAAGTGATTTTTTAGAATTATTAATTGCGGCTGGTAAAAATGAATTGCATACTAAAACCATTGAATTTAAAGAAGAAAGTGCTTGTACTGTTATGTTAGTTTCAGGCGGTTATCCTGAAAATTACGAAAAAGGGAAAGTTATTAATGGACTTGATACTATTGAAAACTCCATTCCGTTTCACGCAGGTACAACCTTAATAAATAATGAAATTTTGACCAATGGAGGTAGAGTTATTGCCGTTACTTCTTATGGAAGTGATTTTAAGCAAGCCTTAAAACAGTCTTATCAAAACATTGAAAAAATAAGTTTTGATAAAATGAATTTTAGAAAAGACATTGGTTTTGACTTGTAAAAAAAAATTCTTGTAGCTCCGTTAAACTGGGGATTAGGACATGCAACACGTTGTATTCCAATAATTAATTCTTTATTAGAGGATGGTTTTGAACCAATTATTGCAAGTGATGGAGATGCTTTATTGTTACTTCAAAAAGAGTTTCCATTTTTAAAAAGTTATGCACTTCCTTCCTATAATATCAAGTACCCAAAAAAGGGTGAAAATTTAAAATTTAAACTATTTTTAAGTGTTCCTTCTATAATTTTAGCAGTAAAAAAAGAACGAAAAATTGTTGCTCAATTAATTAAGGATGAAGACTTAAAAGGTATTATTTCCGATAATAGATTTGGCGTTTTCAATAAAAAAGTACCTTCAGTTTATGTTACACACCAACTAAAAGTCTTGTCGGGTAAAACAACCTTTTTGACTTCAATAATTCATCAAAAAATAATTGAGCAATTTGATGAATGTTGGGTTCCTGATGTTGAAACTAAACCCAATTTTTCTGGAATGCTAAGCCATTTAAACAAGCCAAAGTTTAAAGTTAAATATCTTGGGGTTTTAAGTCGGTTTAAAAAACAAAAAACAGCAATTAAATATCATTTATTGGTGCTTCTCTCCGGGCCAGAACCGCAACGCACCATATTAGAAAACAAATTGTTAATTGAATTAAAAGGTTTTAACG
>NZ_JBFFOE010000111.1:0-7658 GCF_041562875.1 Lutibacter sp.
AATTGTTAAAAACCAAATTGAAGGTTTTTCGTTATATCCAAATCCAATTTCAAATGGTAAATTATTTATGAGTACAAATAGTAATTTAGATAAACAGGTTGAAATATATTCAATGATGGGCAACTGTATTTATAGCAAATATGTACATGCTAATGAAACAATTGACATTTCTAAATTAAATTCAGGAATTTATATGGTTAGAGTTGAAGAAGAGGATAAAATTGCAACTCGTAAATTGATAATTAAATAGTTGAACCTAAAATAAAATTGGATTATGAATATTAAAATTAACTTTGAAAACATCCTTTTTTTAGATATTGAAACGGTACCTGAAGTTGAGAATTTTAGTGATTTGCCTGAATACAAACAAGAATTATTTGCTCAAAAAACACAGTACCAACGAAAAGAAGATTTTTCTCCAGAAGAGTTTTACAATCGCGCGGGGATTTGGGCTGAATTTGGTAAAATAGTGTGTATCTCAGTAGGTTATTTTACAAATTTTGATTCAAAAGACAGAACTTTTAGAGTGACTTCTTTTTTTGGTGATGAGGCGAAATTATTAGAAGATTTTAAAAGATTGTTAAATACCCATTTCAATAAAATACCACATGTTTTATGCGGTCATAATGGCAAAGAATTTGATTTCCCGTATATAGCTAGACGAATGATTATTCATCAAATTGAATTGCCTGAAAAATTAAATTTATTTGGTAAAAAACCTTGGGAAATCCCTCATATTGACACTATGGAATTGTGGAAATTCGGTGACTACAAACATTTTTCTTCCTTAAAATTATTGACAACTATTTTAGGGATTCCATCTCCAAAAGATGACATTGACGGTAGCGAGGTTGGAGCTGTTTTTTACAAAGAAAAAAATATAAAAAGAATTGTAAAATACTGTGAAAAAGATACTGTAGCTGTTGCTCAATTATTATTGCGTTTTAACAATGAACCACTGATTGAAACATTAAATATTATACATGTTTAAAATTATTTTGGAGTATCGTATATGTTTACTCAGGTATCTAAATAATCTATAAAACTGTCCCTAAATATTACTATTGCGTTAAGGATAGAATGGCATGTTTGAGCTCTTTTTTTGTTGATTTTTTCAACCAAAAAAAGCGAGTAATGATAGCCTGACCCAAAGGGGAACGCCCCAAAAATAATTTAGTTAAAATGATCACGTCATGCAGAAACAAGTTCAGCATGACGTGGATACTAAATATTGAGTTACTAATACTGCGTATAGGTGTGAACGCTTGTGGTTGCTACTGGTAAATAATTTACACCAAACCAACACACTAACAAAACTACAAATGCCAATGCTAAAATGGTAAGCGCTTGTTTGCTATTGTGCGAATGAAAATTGCGATAATGAATGTAAATTAAATAGCCCATCCAGGTTAAAAATGCCCAAACTTCTTTTGGATCCCAGGTCCAGTAATGACCCCAAGCTTCTTTTGCCCAAAGTGCGCCAAATAACAACCCCAAAGTTAAAAAAGCAAATCCTATATATACTAAGTTATCGGCTAATTTTAAGGTTTCTATTTTGAAGTTTCCCTTATAACTATCATACCAACCTTTTATAGCTACAACACTTGATGCTGCCAATACTGCATACGAAAATAAATAAACCAACACGTGTGGTATAAACCACGGACTTTGTAATGCTGGCATTAAGGTTTTTGAATACGTTTCTGGATTTAAATAATTAATGGCTAAAAACATACTTGCCATTGCAATACTGTAGGCTAAAAACCATTTGTATTGCCAACGAATATAGGTTACAAAACCAATTAATGGTAAAAATGTAGCATACCATAAACGGGTTTCACCTAAAGTTCGCATTGGTGGGCGATCTAGTTCTATCCATAATTTTATGACAAATACAAGCATAACTGCCCAACCTGCAACAAATAATAAGTTTGCAATTTTAAAAACTGCTTGTTTTTTGTAGGAAACTACTAAAAATACTAAACCAATAACCCATAGGATTACAATGATTGAACTATATAAAGGAAAATCTATCCAAGTCATTATTCTTGATTTTTAGTTATTTTATTTCCCATCCAAAACATATAAACAGCACCTGCAATCATCATAAAAATTCCAATATAAATTAGTGGTAGCCAAGGGTCTTTAACAAGCTCTAAAACGCTTAAATTGCTCCATTTTCCCATTTTATCATCGTAACTCAACTGGTAAATTTTCCAACCTTTATAGCTGTATGGTTTATTTACTTCTAAAACAGTGCTGATACGCTCTCCTTCTTTAGTTAGAATGTCAATATCTGAACTAAATTTCTTTACTTCAGGAATGGTCATTACTACAGAATATTCTTCACTAATTTTAAAAGATTCGTACGGATATCTGAAGCTTCCGCTGCTTATCCATGCATTTTGTATAGAATCATTTTCTACATTTTTTACTGAAATTGATGCAGATGGCGGAGAACCTAATTCGTTTACAGGTTCATAGCGTGCTCCTACCCTTCCTGAATTTGGTAAAAAATCATTGACCGTTACTTCAAAGTTTTTGAAACTATATTTTTCTCCTTTTTCAACTAAATACAAGTTTTTACCATTGTTATGAGCAATGCTTCCTGTTTTATTCTCAATTAAAGCTAACTTTGGATGGTATTCATCTATTAAAAAGTCTTTTAAATAAAAGGCAAAAGGCAATTCAACTTCTTGGTTATTCATATCGGTAGCTATCCAACTTGGTTTATTTTCATAAACATTTATGGATAAACGCTGTAAATCTCCAGTTCCAAGAATTCCTGCAATTAATGCCAAAAATAGTCCTAAATGGTTTAAAATGAAACCGAAGTTAGACCATTTGAATTGTAATATTCTTTTGATAGAAATTAAACCTAAACAGGTTAAAAATTGAAACAATATTAATAAAAATGCCCAATTACTGGTAATATGGTTTAAACCTAAATTATTAATAATGTTATTTTCTGAAGGAATTTGAGGTATAATTCCCATTACCATAACAAGCACTGTAACTAATGTAATGCTTGAAATAGATGCTGGAACTTTTGTTAACCATCTAATAATTTGAGTTGTTGAAAACCATTTGTACAGTACAAACAATATTAAAACATAGCCAATTAAAAAATATAAATTAAATGGGTATGATAGTGTAAATGTGCTTTCGGAAGTATTTAATACCTCTAATAACAATCCAGTTATAATTAAACCGGTTCCTATAAAAAAAGATTCAACGTAACCCCAAGGATTTTCCCATAAGTTACGTTGAACCTTTATATTATTTTCGCTCATAAGAGTTCAAATATATAAAAAGTATTAATACTTAGCTTCTCTTTCTTTTGCTGCTTCTTTCCATTTTGGCAACAACTCTTTTTTGAAAGTTTCCTTTTCAGCTTTTAATTTTTCCATATCTAATCCTATGAATTTTTGAGCAGCTTCTTTAGTTTCAATGGCTGGGTAAGGAACTTCACCTTTAAAACCTAATTCCATTAGTAACTTTGCCAATTTAATTCTGGTTTCTTGTGTAATATCAATTCCTGTTCCAATAACTCTGCCTAATTCAACAGGTGCATGAAAAGAACCACCATGAGATGCTGCTGCATAATCCCAACGCCATTGGCCGTAACGAATACCTTGTAAAATAGCTTTCATTTGAACTTCAGTAGCACCTAACTCCCAACATTTACCTGCTTCAATGTGAGCACGTACTAATAATCTTTCCAATTGATCTCTGTTTTCAATAATGCGATCTTGATTATCAAACACGTTTTTAATTAATTCGTCTTTTTCTTCTCTATGACAAACTTGACAAGAATTAGCAACGTTGTTTAAAGGAGATTGAATATGGTGATCTGTAAATTTTTGTCCACCTTCCGTTTTATAAGGCATATGACAATCAGCACAAGAGACTCCTCTTTTCCCATGAATACCCATTTTGTAAACTTCGTAACCAGGGTGTTGCGCTTTTAACATTGGAGCTTTACTAATAGAGTGCACCCAATCTACGTGACCTACTTTGTCATAATATTTTTCCATATCTTCAACTGTTTGACCATCATCCCAAGGGAATACTAAATAAGGGATTCCTTCTTTTTCGGGTAAATGTTTGTTGAAATAGTACTCAACGTGACATTGTGCACAAACTAAAGAACGCATTTCATTATGAGAAGATTTAGTAATATCTTTTCCTTGACGTTCAAAAGCCTCAATTAAAGCTGGTTGTGTAATGGTCAATTTCATAGATTTTTCATCATGACAGTTAGCACATCCAATAGGGTTTACAATTTGCTCCCCTTTACTTGCCCATTTTCCTTTGTAGTAATCATCTACACCAATTTCGTTCATTAAACGTGGAACATCAGGCGATTTACAAGTCCAGCATGTTGAAGGCATTGGTCCATCATCAGGCCCTGTTGGTCCACCAGTACGTAATGTGTTTGTAACATCTTCAATTGCATAAACATGTCCTTTTCCTTGGTTGTAATCCTTTGAAAACCCATATCCTGCCCAAAGTACCACTAATCTAGGATCAACTTCTAACATATCAATATTAGCATTTCCGTTGTATTTAGATCTAAATGTTGTGTCAGCAGTTTTATAATATGATTGAAACTCACGCGGGAAATTTTCTCCCCAAACTTCATTTCTAGGTTCTAATTTATTAATTTTAGTCATTGGAGTATAGGCAAATTTAGCCTCCATTTTACGTTCTGTTATTGAAGAAACTAAAAGTCCTAACAAAAACACTACTACTAATGATGCTAAAAATAACATCCAGTTTTTCCAAGGTTTTCTTGTATTACTCATCTTTTTTATCTTTTTGATTATCTGATTCTTTTAAATATTTACTTAACCATTGCGGTACAGTTTCTTGATGTTCTTCATCTATTTTTCCATAATACTTTACAGATGATAAACTATGTATGCTTCCGTGAGGAACTTCTTTATGACAAGTCCAACATTTTCTTTCGGTTCTATTTTCTTTATGATCTTCAACTGAAGCACTCAACCTTGCGTCAGTTACCTGATCTTCATGACATCTTATACAATTGCTTTGAACAACTTCAACACCTGCTTCTTTCATTCTAATTACTTCAGGCTCACCACGTGTTAAAAATACTGATGCATGGTATAAACCATCTTTAGCTTTAAAAGCATACTTTTTGAAAAAATTATCTTGCGGTACATGACAGTCGTTACAACTTGCCCACTCTCTATGAGAACTATTTTGCCAAGTTGCATATTGAGGTGTCATTACATGGCAATTGGCACACGTTTTTGGATCATCAGATAAATAAGATACCGCCTTAGATTCGATAAGTGCATATAATGTTAGACCAGTAATAGCACCCATTAAAATTAGTACGGGTAAACGCCATTCAGGTGGTGGAATTAATTTTCTAAAAATGCTCATAATCTTGAATTAAGGATTCTATTATTTTGATGAAAATAATGTTGGTTTAATAGTAAGCATTAACCAAGCCCAGTTATTTCCATTTCCACTAGCGTTATTTTTTAATACTTCTAATCCTTCTGAAGCAAACATTTGTGAATATCCTGCGCCAATAGTTACATCATTATTTAGTTTATGTGAATATACTAAATCAATTTCAGTTCCCAAATGTTTTTCAACATCTTGTGCAATATCAGCTTGTGCTGAAAAGTTATGTACAAAAGCTGTTAAACTAGATTTTTCTCCTAATTTAGTTCCAATTTTAGCATAAATATCAACTAAACCAACACTATTTGCATGGTTTCCAACATAGAAATAATCCATAAAACCATTAAATTTATGGTTTGTTCCGTAGAAAGGAGTAAAAGCTTTGTTTTTTGAAACCTCACCATCGTAAGCATTTCCTGATTGAATTTCAAAACCTAAACCTAAATTTACTTTATCTGAAGCTTTATATCCTAAGTCTAACCCTACTAAATAAGCACTTAAATCACGATCTGCAACATCTTTACCTGATTGTAAATAAGCGTTTACTGCAACATTTAAGTTACTTGATGCTTTAAAATTTAAGTTAGTACCTAATGTTTGGCTATAACGAATTTCTTCAGCAGCTACATTTTGTAATCCATTGTTTAATAACAAAAAGCTTGCTTTTATATTGCTCCAATCTTTATGAAACCAAGCATATTGCATTGCTTTGTAATTTCCCCCAACTGTATATAAGTTACCAAATAATGCTTCAGCATCTTGGTTGTAAGCAACCCCTAAATCTAATTTATAATTTTCATTTCCAAATTTGAAAATTGCTGCATCATGGCTACGTCCTTGTTGTGCCCAACCAACGTTTCCAAACATACGACTGTCATCATAAATTATTTCTTGACGACCTAATTTTACAGAAAAACTTGGATTGAATTTTACTTGTCCCCAAGCTTCATGAACTGCTAAACCATTGTTATCTGCAGTATTTAATTGAGCTACATCTCCCCAAACTCTAACATCTTGAAAGCTTAAAAAGAACGTGTAATCATCTGTAACATACTTTGTATTTAAACGTGTACGTTGTGACACAAATAATGCTGCATCTGAACCATCTGCTGTTAAGGTTTTGTATCCATTTCTGTATTCTGCACGTGGTCTTAATTCACCACTAATAGTTAACTGTGCATAACTTTGCATTGTTACTAATACTAAAATTGCAATTAATAAATTTTTAAATTTCATTTCTTTTAAATTGAATTAATTTTTATTATAATAATTATTACAAAAATAACAGGGAGGAACTGAAGAAAAGATGATTTTTATCAGGTATTAAGATAAATTTATCTTTTTTTAAATATTAACCAATTTCTCCTCTTTAGAAAAACTATTTCTAATGATGAAATTTAACTATAATCTATAAAAATTTAAGGAGCTGGGTTGGGTTGTAATTCTTGAATTTTATTAATTTCTTCAAGTGTTTCTTTTGAAAGTTCCACTTGAATACTCTCAATATTTTCTTTCAATTGTTGCATAGAAGTTGCCCCAATAATATTTGAAGTTACAAATGGCTGTTGGTTTACAAAAGCTAATGCTAATTGTGCTAAACTTAAATTAAGCTCTTGAGCTAAATCAGCATATTTTTGAGTTAAAAGATAAGATTGTGAACTACTATAACGACTGTATTGTGGGAATAATTTTAAGCGTGAATTTTCTGGTGAATTTCCGTTTAAATATTTCCCTGATAACATTCCAAAACCTAAAGGTGAATAGGCTAGTAAACCAACATTTTCACGCATGGAAACTTCTGCTAAATTAATTTCAAAAGATCTATTTAATAATGAATATGAATTTTGAATAGTTTTACAACGTATTAAGTTATTGTAGTTACTTTCTGTTAAATGACGCATTAAACCCCAGGAGGTCTCATTAGAAACACCATAATGACGAATTTTACCCTCTTTTACTAAACCATCTAATGTTTCTATAACTTCTTTAAAATTATCTTCCCATTTTTCATTTGGATTATGAACATAATTTCGTTGACCAAAAAAATTGGTATTTCTTTCAGGCCAATGTAACTGATAAACATCTACATAATCAGTTTGTAAACGTTTTAAACTTTTCTCTAAAGCTTCATAAATTACCTTTTTTGAAAACCCTAAATTTTCTCTTATATACTTAAAATACTCGTTAGGACCCGTTACTTTGGTAGCAACTATCAA
>NZ_JBFFOE010000112.1:0-7354 GCF_041562875.1 Lutibacter sp.
TTGGAGTAAATTATTTAGAACAATTAAAAATTAATGCGAAACCTTTTATTGAAAATGGATTGTTAGAAATTCAGCAGAATTCTTTATCAAGTAATATATTGGTTGCCACTAAAAAAGGCAAGTTTTTAGCCGATGGTATTGTGAGTGATTTATTTATAATTTAAATTTTCAAAGATGAATATTGAAGAATTTAGAGATTATTGTTTATCAAAAAAATATGTGACTGAGTGCTTCCCATTCGATAATGTCACATTAGTGTTTAAAGTTGCAAATAAAATGTTTGCATTATCGGGTTTAGAAAACCAACCTGCAACCGTAAATTTAAAATGCGATCCTGAAAGAGCTATTGAATTAAGAGAGGAGTATAGCGATATTATTGAAGGGTTTCATATGAACAAAAAACTTTGGAATACCATTACTATAGAAAGTGGTTTATCAAATGATTTAATAAAAGAATTGATAGATCATTCGTATGATTTGGTGGTAAAAGGAATGACTAAAAAACTACAAAAAGAATTGGGGTTTTTGTAAATGTAAATTTTAAAAAAACTATAGTCTATTCACAATTTAATGTTTCTTACGATAATCAGAAGGAGTAATTCCTTTTATGGATTTGAATTTTCTATTAAAGTTTGCTAAATTATTAAAACCAGATTTGTATGAGATCTCAGTTATGTTTAAATCATTATTTTTTGTCAATAATTTACATGCATTTCCAATCCGTATATCAATTAAAAAATTCACAAAAGTCTTATTTGTTCTTTGTTTAAAGTACCTACAAAAAGCATTTGGGGTCATATTGGCAATATCAGAAACTTGTGCTAAACTTATGTCATTATGATAATTATTCATGGTATATTGAAAAATATCACTCATGCGTTTTCCTTCATTGCCTGCATATTTTTTTAAATTAATAAGCGATGATAATGATTGTTTTTCAGCATCAGAAATCAATCTCATTATTTCTAAAAAGGAAGTAAATTGATCGTATTTTGAAACATTCTTAATTTTAGATAATAATGTATAAAGACTTTTCTTATTAGACTGTATTATAAGTCCTAAACCAACTTCATTAAAAAAATCTTGAGTATGTTCAAATTCAGGTAAATTAAAAAAACCTTCACCATAAGAATTTTTTGAAAAAAATAATGAAACCATTTCAGTTTCAGCTTCAATAGAAGCATCTCTTTTAAAAATATGAGGTAAATCTTCACCAATTACAAAAACATCATTTTTTTTAAATTCACCCACACAATCACCAATAATATAAGTGCCTTCGCCTTCAGCAATTAAACTAATTTGAATTTCTTTATGTTGGTGTAATTTTTCATAAAAATTCTCTCCTTTATAATGTTGTACATATAAAGTAACGTTTTCTGGCTTTGGAATTTTAAATGGTAAAACTTTCATTCAATTAAAATGTATATATTAATCTAATAATACACAAAAATACAAATAACAAGGTAAAATAATACTATTAATTCTTAGAAAACATAAAAATAACATTAGATATTTTTTTTGATTTAAAAAATGAATATTATTAGAATATAATGTTAGGGTGTAATCTGAGCAGTTACCACTAAATTTGGTAATTTTTACAATTAATAATAAAGCGTAATAAGAGGCAGGTGTTAATGGAATTATTCTTGGTAGAACAACTTTGTGAAGCAAGTACTTTTTTAACCATAACAGTGGCTGTATATAAATTGCCAAAACATGTGAAATATATCAGGCAATCACTATTTATAGTTCGTTTTTACGGTTGCTAGAGTTAGATATATACACTAAATTAGTGCAAAATATAAAATGAGTAGAAGTGGTAACTTGTATTGGAACTAAAAATGTGAGAGAGCTCCATTTGCCTTTAATTAGTTAAGTAAGAAAACAGACGTTGGCTCTTATTTAAAAATTGATTAAAAGCAAAACCAATAGCACTAGATTGAAATAATTTATAGTTTATAAATGAGGGTGTTACCGCAAGTGGTCACGCTTTTCGTTTAATCTTTTTACCATGTAAAAAGGATATCACTTCAATCGCTAACACAAAATAAATAGAACAAAAAACAAATAACTTAAAATGATTTCAGGGAAAAATTATATAGGAAATGTATTGTCATCATTAGGGAATATTACTTATAAAACATTCAATCCACAAACCAATCTCGAGAATGAGGTTATTTATACAGAAGCTTCACCTATTGAAATTCAAACAGCAGTAGAATTAGCGGCAAAAGCTTTTAAAACTTTTAAAACAGTTTCAGGAGTCAAAAAAAGTGATTTTTTAAACGAAATTGCAAATGAAATTGAAAACTTAGGTGACGAATTAATTAAAACATATTGTTTAGAAACAGGTTTACCAGAAGCTAGAGCAATAGGGGAAAGAGGAAGAACTATTTTTCAGCTACGTTCATTTGCCAATTTGGTAAAAGAGGGTTCTTGGGTTGAAGCAACTATTGATACCGCACAGCCAAATAGAGAACCCATTCCAAAAGTTGATATTCGTAAAATGTATATTCCGCTTGGACCCGTAGTTGTTTTTGGTGCAAGCAATTTCCCTTTAGCGTATTCAACCGCTGGTGGTGATACCGCTGCTGCTTTTGCAGCTGGTTGCCCAGTTATTGTAAAATCACATCCAATGCATGCTGGTACGGGAGAATTGGTTGCTTCAGCAATTATAAATGCAGCATTCACAGCAGAAATGCCAAATGGTGTATTTTCAAATTTAAACAGCAGTGGAATTGAAGTTGGTCAACTATTAGTTAAACATCCAGAAGTAAAAGCAGTTGGATTTACAGGTAGTATTCGTGGAGGTAGAGCTTTGTATGATTTGGCTTCTAAACGGTCAGAACCAATTCCGGTTTTTGCAGAAATGGGAAGTGTAAATCCTGTAGTTTTATTGCCAAAAGCAGCAAAAAATAAAGGAACTGAATGGGCAAAAAAATATGCAAATTCTATAACGCTTGGATCTGGGCAATTTTGTACAAATCCAGGCTTAATTTTAGGAATTAAAGGAGTTAATTTAGCTAATTTTATTCAAGTTTTATCTGAAGAAATCGTAAAAATAGAACCAACTTGTATGTTACACCCAAATATAATTGGAGCTTATGAAAGTAACAAGGCAAAAATGCTGGAACAAAAAGGGTTGGAAACTACTGCTTCAATAAATAATGAAGTTTCAAAAAATTATGGTCGTCAAATTGTGACCACAGTTGAAGGTGTTACTTTTTTAGAAAATGTTAATTTGCATCAAGAAGTTTTTGGACCATTTTCTATGATTGTTCAATGTGAGAATGTAGATCAGTTAGAAGAAATTATTTCAAAATTAGAAGGGCAATTAACAGGAACTATTTTAGCTGAAAACACTGAATTAGCAACCCATTCAAATATAATTAACTCACTTCAAAATAGAGTTGGTAGAATTATTTTTAATGGAGTTCCAACAGGTGTTGAAGTTTGTGCTGCAATGGTTCACGGAGGACCTTATCCTGCTTCAACCGATAGTAGATTTACAGCAGTAGGAATTAATTCCATTAAGCGTTGGGTGAGACCATTTAGTTTTCAGAGTTGGCCAAATGAGTTATTGCCAAACGAATTAAAAAATGAAAATCCGTTAAAAATTTTACGTTTAGTTGATGGAGAACAAACAGCAAAGTCAATATAATTAATAATTTATGGAAAAACTTCCATCAATATTTTAGCTTTTAAAACAACTAATAAATTTTATGTAATTTTGGAAAATGACTTTTATTGATATTTTAATAAAATTGAGGAAAATAGTTAGATCTATTAATTTAGAAAGTAAACGAGTTGAGAAAGAACAAGGTGTAAGTATTCCTCAATTATTATGTTTACAATATTTGGCCGAACAAAATGAATACAAAACAAATGCCTCAAAACTCAAAACATTTTTAAATTTAAATGCCAGTACAATTACTGGTATTATAAGTAGGTTAGAAAAAAAAGGACTAGTGGCTAAGCTTCCAAATGCAACAGATAAAAGAATTACCTTAATTTCATTAACAACAGGAGGCTTGGAATTATTACAAAATGCACCTATTACATTTCAGCAAAAATTAAGTGAAAAACTACAAGCACTTCCACCTGAAAAAATTAAAACTATTATAGAAGGGATTGATCTTTTAACACAACTTATGGATGTTGATGAAATTGATGCTTCTCCAATTATTACCTCAGAAGAATTTCTTTAGGAATCTGAAAATACGGTTGATTTTTTAGTATTATTTTATTGACTATTTTTAATCTTTAGCAATTTAAAAGTTTTTATAGAAAGTATTGACATATATAATCTTTTTCCTCAAAAATCACTAATAAATAGTTTGAAATGTATAATGATTACTTATTAATGGAATTATTATAATTAATTTTAAAATAGTTTCTATAGAAACTATTTCGTATTTTAGCAGAAATATAAAATAATTAAAATATATATGTTAATAATACCAATAAAAGAAGGTGAAAATATTGATAGAGCTTTAAAACGTTATAAGAGAAAAGTAAGAAACACAAAGCTGTTAAATAATTTAAGAGAGAATAAACACTTCACAAAAAAATCTGTAAAAAAAAGAAAACAATTAGGGAAAGCTTCATATAAACAACATTTACAAGATCAAGAAAACCAATAAAATGGATAATTTTAAAATTTATAACAAGGCATTTAAACCAACTGAACAAGAAAAGGAGGAAGTTGTAGCATTTTTGTTTCAGCATCTACAAGAATATGGAGATAAAACAGAAGATATTAGCAAATGTTTTGATTTTGCGGTAAAGGATTCTAAAGAAGGACTTGGCGGATTTGTACTGATTCTTCATGAAAATGGCGAAATTAATGGAATCACAATTGTTAATAAAACAGGAATGGGAGGTTATATTCCTGATAACATACTTGTTTATATTGCTGTTCACGAAAATTCGAGAGGTAAAGGTTTTGGTAAAAAACTAATGAATAAAGCCATTGAATTAGCTGATGGAGATATAGCATTGCACGTAGAACCGAACAATCCGGCAAAACACTTATATGAAAAATTAGGCTTTGAAAATAAATACTTAGAAATGCGACTTAAAAAACAACTCTAAACGCGATGGCTTTTTTAGATATTGTTGTTTTTGCAGTTTATATGATCACAGTATTAGGGATAGGGTTTTATTTTTTTAAAAAAAATGAAACTGTAAAAGACTACTACATTGGTGGTGGTGAAATGAAAAGTTTGCATGTTGGTTTATCTGTTGTTGCAACAGATGTTGGAGGTGGATTTTCTATTGGATTAGGTGGTCTTGGTTTTGTCATGGGAATTTCGGGTTCATGGATGCTATTTACGGGACTTATAGGTGCTTGGTTAAGTGCCGTTTTTTTAATTCCAAAGGTGGTAAAATTAGGTAATTTACACGGCTTTTTAACATTTCCAGAATTTTTAAAACACAGTTACGGAACTACAGTTGCTATGGTTGCTGGTATAATTTCCTTTATTGGATATTTAGGTTTTACTTCATCACAATTTCTTGCAGGTGCAAAATTAGCAGTTGGTACATTTCCTTCACTTGATTTAAATTCAGCTTTATTGATTATGGGTGGTATTGCACTTATTTATACTGTTTTTGGTGGTATGAAAGCTGTTATTTACACAGATACTTTTCAGTGGATAATTTTAATGGTAGGGTTAATATTTATTGGAATTCCTTTTGCGTATAACTATTTAGGAGGTTATCAAGCTATTGTTGAAATACTTCCTCAAAAATATTTTTCTTTACAAAATGTTTCATGGATACAAATAGTAAATTGGTTTGTAATTATAGTTCCTATTTGGTTTGTTGGAATGACACTTTACCAAAGAATATATGCCTGTAAAGATGAAAAAACCGCAAAAAAAGCCTGGTTTATAGCAGGGCTTTTTGAATACCCAATTATGGCATTTATGGGTGTAATTCTTGGCTTATTTGCACGAGTAGCTGCTGCAAAAGGAGTTTTTATTTCTGATGGATTTGAAAGTGAAATTGGAATGGATCCTGAAATGGGTATGCCCTTGCTCTTAAAACATGTATTGCCTGTAGGCCTTATGGGATTGATGTTGTCGGCTTATTTTTCTGCAATAATGTCTACTGCAGATAGTTGTTTGTTGGCTGCATCTGGTAATTTTGTAACAGATATTTTGGGTCTTAAACATCTTAATAAAAATAATATTAGAATTTCTCAAATTGTTACTTTTTTAGTTGGAGGAGTAGCAATAATTATTGCCACTACAATGCAAAGTGTATTAGAGCTAATGCTTTTGTCATATTCCTTTATGGTTTCAGGACTTTTAATACCTGTTTTAGGGATATTATTATCGAAAAAAAGAAAACCTATAGCTGCTTTATCTTCAATGATAATAGGAGGTTCAACTACCTTAATTTTAACATTTATTGGAGTGGAAATTCCATATGGTTTCGATCCAATATTAATTGGGATTTCACTGTCCTTATTAACATATTTAGTCGTTAAAAAATAAACGACAACAAAATTATTATGACAAACATATTAGATGTTGAAGAAATTAATTATTTAACAAATTTTCGAAAAAAACTACATCAATTCCCTGAATTATCAGGTGATGAAAAACAAACAGCGCAAGCCGTTATTGAAGAGTTAAAACGATGTAATCCAACAACTATCATAACAAAACTTGGAGGGCATGGTGTTGCAGCTATTTTTAAGGGTTCTTTAAAAGGAGAGACTATACTCTTTAGGGCAGAATTAGATGCACTACCTATTCAAGAAGATAATACATTTGAACATACATCTAAATACCCAGGAATTTCTCATAAGTGTGGTCACGACGGTCACGCAACTATATTAATAGGCTTGGCAAGAATTTTAAAATTAAATCCAATTTTAAAGGGAGAAGTTATTTTATTATTTCAACCAGCAGAAGAAAATGGAAATGGTGCGAAAGCAGTTTTAGAGGATGAAAAATTTAAATCACTTAAACCCGATTTTGTTTTTTCTTTACATAATGTGCCTGACTATGATAAAGGAACTATTATTATAAAAAATAATTCATTTACTCCTTCAGTTACGAGTTTAAAAATAACTTTAAAAGGAAAAACGGCTCATGCAGCGGAGCCAGAAAACGGAATTAACCCCGATTTAGCTTTGCAAGAAATAATAGTTGCTATTAAAGCTTTAGCTGATAATAATGTAGATAGTGAAACATTTTCGGTAGTTACAACAGTTTATGCTACTTTAGGATCTGAAGATTATGGCATTTCAGCAGATTATGCAGAACTACATTTTACAATAAGATGTTGGACAGCTAAACAATTGAAAAATTTAAAAGAGATTTGCGCTACTTTAATACAA
>NZ_JBFFOE010000113.1:0-7328 GCF_041562875.1 Lutibacter sp.
AGCAAAATTCACAAGTAAAAACAACACAACCTATAATTGATGGCTTTGACGGGTTAATGGCAAGAATAAACGCTTTAAACCAATTGCCGTGGCTTCCTTCCTTTTTTATCTTTCTACTATTTTTAGCCATAGAAACTTCGCCAATTTTAGCTAAATTAATTGCTCCAAAAGGAGAATACGATTTCAAATTACAAGACATTGAAAATGCTGTAAAAACTTGGGTAACACAAAAAGTAAATCAGCGTGAGCAAGTTTTAAAAGCTGATACTATTTTAAACGAAAACATATACAACGAACTAGCAGAGGAAGAAGTATTATACAATTACAAAAAACAAAAGGCACGAGAAATTATGCAATTTCAAGCAGATGCTTTTTATAAAAGTCAGAAAAGTGTTGTTGAATAATATCACAATCCTAATTTAAAGCTTCTACCAATTTTTTTATTTTAAAAGCTTTTTCAAAATGGTCTAATTTATTTGTTTTAATCCACCATTCAGCAACTTCCATTAATAACTCGGGATTGTTATTTTTATTTGCAAAAAAGGCATAAAAAGACAGACCTACATTTATTCCTTTATTTGCAATTTTATCATCGCAAATAGCAATCATTTTTTGTTTAAATATTAAATCCATCGCTTTAATAATCTTATTTTTCTCCTTGTAAATTACACTCTAAAACTATCACTATATTAAATTAATTCTCTAAAGGATAAATAGTAACACTATAACCCAACCAATTTTGTAACTTGTTATAAATAAGCTGTTTGTCTTCATTAGAAAAATGGTTGATTCTAGTTTTATGAGACCCTTTTTTTAAAATCATTTTAAGCGCATTTATATGGGGTTTTGGGTTTGGAGCACAAGCACCCCATGTATCATATTCTCCATAAATATAAAGAATTTTATTTCCTTGATTTTCAACATAATCACGAACTTTTTTTATATAGTTTTGGTTTAAAGTTAAGTCTATATTTTTTGGTGCAAAACGTAAATTTGTAGGTTTATGAACAACTTTTAGTAAATCTTTAACTGGAGTTGTATCAAAACCATAATAACCAAGTTCTGTCATATGCTGGTAATACGACGGCAATAAATCGTAATAAGTTTCATCATTATAAAAACTAATACCTACAATACTATTTACATAATTAAATAATTCACTAGCTGTAGCATTTTCACCTGGAATTTCTTCACAATTACCACCCCACTGCCAAAAAGAAAATGGAAATTCTAATACTGCATATTCCAAGGCTTCTTCAGTAGAAAGTTCATTAAAACTCATATTCTTTTCCCCCGCATAGCTAGAAATTTCAGTCAAAACCTCATCTCTATTTTCTAAAACTTGCCTTTGAAATTTTGTGATTTTCGCTCGGCATTCATCACTTCCAATCGAATTAATATGAATTTGAGTTCTTATATCTTCTTGTGTATCAATTAAAGGAGCAACATAAGGGACTGCAACATCCACATCGTACGGATATTTAGATTTGTAAATTAAAACCGTTTCACCACCTTTACTGATTCCAGTTGAAATCCATTTACCTTTATACAATGATTTTAGTTTTGTTACTAATTGGTGATAATCTTCAATAGCCTGATCATTTTTTAAGTATTTCCATTGAATAGAATCAGGACGTGATTTTCCATAAAAACGATATTCAACCTGTAGCTGATTTCCTTTAAATATTTTACTTAATTCATAAGTACTTGGATTTGCACTATAACCTTCAGTAATTAATACCATTGGCTTTTTTACATCAGTATGTGACAAGTAAACGTAATGTTTAAATGTGCCAGCATCATAATTATTATGATCTAAAGGTTCATTTAAAATTAATTGAAATGCTTTTGTAAAATGATCTTTCACATCTATTTTAGTTATTTCGGCATCAGGAAAAAGTTGTTCTAATTTTTGTTCGAAAGTTAAAATTTCAATGGGATCTAACTTAACAACTCGGCAAGAAATAATTGAAAAACTTATTGCAACAAATAATATAAGGGATTTATAAAATTTCATAGTGTTTATTTTAAATAAATGCTATAGTGAAAAGCGCTTAAAATTAAGGAAGTTTTTTTTGCTTTGAAAGCAATTTTGAAGTAAATTTTATTCCTTTAAATACTATTCTTAATAACCGAAAGAGAAAACAATACATCAAATAAGTTTCTTTTCAATATACTCTGAATTCATGATACGTAAGGCACCCATATATTTCATTTTAAACATTACCAAGTCTCCAACTTTGTATTTTTTTGAAGTTTTGCTTAAATCCACAACCAGCATATCAGAACTTGCTCCAATAAAGGAAATTTCTTTGTCAACTGGAATAATAAATTCAGTGTTAGAAATATCCAAAAGCCCTATATCTAAAATTCCTCTACTATGATTTTTTCCGTAATCTTCTGGGTTAATTTCAAGTGTTTCTCCTGATGGATTTTCTTCCATTTCTCCATAAGGAACAATAGATTTTTCTGTTACTTCAATTATTTCTGCGTACAACATAAAAACATCATTCTTCATTTTAGAAATTGTTTTATTTCTAAATAAATCAACACCAAAAAATAAGGTTTCCCCAATTCTGAAATGATTAACACCCTTAGGAATTTGTTTATTTAATAAAAGTGGAATCATTACAGAAGATCCTCCTGAAACATATTCAATTTTCTTTCCAAATTTTGCTTCAATCAATTGCTCATATAAACTTAGTTGAATCAATTTATCTTTGCTGGGCATTATCCCACTTAAACAATTTAGATTTGCTCCAATACCTGATACTGTAATATTAGGCAGCTCAAATATTTTTTTGTAAAATGTCATCAAATGTTCACCCAAAATTCCTTCACGCAAGTCACCCAATTCAATCATAATAATAATTCGGTGTATTTTTTCTTGCTTTACAGCCTCTTCAGACAGCCATTTTATGGTTGTGAATTCTGTATTAAAACTAACATCTGCATATTTCACCACATTGGCTATACTTCGCTTTGCAGGTGGTTTTATGTAAATAGTTTCTTTGTTAGGGTTTATAGATTTTATTTTTTTTAAATTTGATAATCGAGCATCACAAACTTGCTCATCTCCTAAGGATAAAACATATTCAAGATACGTTTTGTTTCCACAAAGCATCTTCAAAACAGGTGCCCATTCAATACTGTTTTTTTTAAATAATTGTTGAAGATAGCTGTAATTTATTGCTAATGATTTTCTGTTTAAAGTTATATATGCCATAATTATTATTTAATCTTAAAAAATTAAACACTGTAATTTATTACGTTGTATACACCGAATTAAATAGTACATAATCCGTTGTTAAATCTGTTCCCCAGCCTTTTGATTTGGCTTTCCCATTGTGAAGATCCAGCACAATTTTAAGATGCGACTCCCTCAATAGTTTTTTGATATAATTAGGGTTGAATTCCAATGGAATTCCCTGTTCCAATACCTTTACCGTTTTTTGATCAGAACCGATATAAAGATCAATTTTTTCATAATCAAAAGGAAGGCCTGCATTACCCGCTGCGCTAATAATCCTTCCCCAATTAGGATCGCGACCAAACATAGCGGTTTTAACAAGTGCCGAATCTGAAATTTTCCGAATCATTATTCTTGCATACTCTTCTGTTGGTGCATTCACTATTTCATATTCAATAAACTTTGAGGCTCCTTCTCCATCTGAAACAATAAGCTGTGCCAAATGCACCATCATTTCTTCAAGATGCTTACTAAAAATTTCGTACCCTTTGTCTTTTTTTGATTTGATGATATCATTTTGAGCCAAACCATTAGCTAATACGATAACCATATCATTGGTGGATGTATCACCATCTACGGTTATCATATTAAACGATTTATCTACGATCTCATTTACTATTTTTTTTAAAAACTTAGGTTCAATAGCAATATCAGTAACAATAAACGCCAACATTGTGGCCATATTTGGATGAATCATTCCAGAACCTTTCGCAATTCCTCCCATATTAATTTCACGACCATCAACTTCAAACTCTACAAAACCTTCTTTAGCAAAAGTGTCTGTAGTTAAAATTGCATTTGCAACAAAGGATCCGGCATTGGATCTGTTGGTCAGATTTTTTGCGTTTTCCCGAATTCCTTCAACAATTTCAGTAGTTGGAAATTTGACCCCGATAATACCTGTTGAAGCGACTAACACCAATTCATTGTCTATTTTTAATTCTTCAGCCAACGATTGTGTCATAGCTTCAGCTCCTTCCATTCCTTGTTTTCCTGTAGCGGCATTAGCATTTCCAGCATTAACTACAATGGCTTGAGCTATACCGTTTGCAATATGTTTTTTTGAAACGGTAACTGGTGCTGCAACCACTTGATTTTGAGTAAACACCGCTGCCGCACTTGCCGGCACTTTTGAAAAAATAATGGCTAAATCCCTTTTCATAGATTTAACACCAGTATGTGCTCCCCAACAAGTAATTCCTCTTACGTTTGTTATATTTTTAATCATTTCAATAAATATTATTGTTTGTTTAATTTTGTATTAAATTAAATATTAAGGGTTTAACGGTATTAGATTCAGTCCATTGGTTTGATCCAGACCAAACATAATATTCATATTTTGAATTGCTTGTCCAGCCGCACCTTTAATAAGATTGTCTATAACACTTATCACAATTATCATATTGGTTCGTTCATCATAAGTTACGAATAAATCACAATAATTGGTTCCCCTCACATCTTTTATGGCTGGTTCTTGTTTCCTTAACCTCACAAAAGGCGCATTTTCATAAAAATTATTATAAAGTTCTTTCAGTTTAATTTCATCCATTTTTTCTGTAGGCCGCGCATAAATAGTGGTTAAAATCCCCCTATCTACAGGCAATAAATGTGGTGTAAATTGAATACGTGTTTCTTTTCCTGAAACCTCATCTAATATTCCTTGCATTTCAATAGTATGTCTGTGGTTTTTAAGTCCGTATGCCTTAAAATTATCATTTACATTAGAATAAAGGTTTACAGTTTTTGCTTTAATCCCCGCTCCTGTAACACCTGTTTTTGAATCTATAATAATACGATCTTCCTCAATCAAGTTGGCTTTTAATAAAGGAGCAAGGCCTAAAATGGCACTTGTAGGAAAACAGCCTGGATTTGCAATTAGATTTGCATCTTCAATTTTATCGAAATATAATTCCGGACTTCCGAAAACTGCTTTTTCAATTCCTTCAGGAAAAATATGGTTTAGTTTATACCATTCTTCATAAACTTCCTTTGAACTCAAACGAAAATCACCAGAAAGATCAATAATTTTAAAAGATTTATCTTTAAAACGTTTCACAAAGTCCATAGAAACGCCATGTGGCAAAGCAAGAAAAACAAGATCCAGTTCGTAATTATCAATATCATTGATTGATACTAATTTTTGATCAGCTATTCCTTGCAAAAAAGGATGAACATCAGAAAATAATTCACCTGCCCTACTTTCAGAAGTAATCATGGTAATTTCAACATCTGGATGATTGGTGAGGATACGTACTAATTCCGATCCTGTATAACCAGTTGCCCCTATAACTCCTATCTTCTTTTTATCCATTGTCTTTTAGTTCTTTTAAAGATTTTATTAATACTTCCATTGCCTTTTCCAAATCTTCATAGCTGATGTTTAAAGGCGGTACTAAACGTAGCACATTATTGGCTGTGGCATTTGCCAATACTCCATTTTCAAGCATTTTCACCACCAAAGGCTTTGTTTCAAAATTAAATTCCACACCTATCATCAGTCCCTCTCCGCGAACTTCTTTAATGTCTGGATTTTTCATTCCTTCAATTTTCGATTTTAACCAATTGCCTTTTTCCTCAGCCTGCTTCATCAGATTTTCAGATTCAATAACTTCTATGGTTGCCAATGAAGCGGCACACACCAATGGATTTCCTCCAAAAGTTGTTCCGTGATCCCCAAATTCAATCGCCGAGCTCACTTTTTTATTTGAAAGAATAGCTCCAATTGGAACACCACTTCCTAAAGCTTTCGCTAAAGTCATAATATCCGGTTCTACCCCAAAATGTTCTTTAGCAAACATTTTTCCTGTTCGACCAACACCACACTGAATTTCATCAAATATCAAAACAATACGTTGTTCATCACAAAAATCTCTTAATGCTTTAAGGAAAGTTTTATCTACAATATTAACACCACCTTCTCCTTGGATAGGTTCTATAATAATGGCTGCTGTACTATTATCAACAACTTTTTTTATGGCTTCTATATCATTAAATGGCACTTGAGAAAATCCCTGTGGAATGGGTTCAAATCCTTTTTGATATGCTTTTTTACCTGTAGCAATAGTTGCCATTGTACGTCCGTGAAAGGAGTTTTCAAAAGAAATAATAGTTCCTCCGCGTCCAATACTGTGTGCATATTTACGTGCTATTTTTATAGCACCTTCAACAGATTCCGCACCGCTATTGGTAAAAAAAACCCGATCTAAACCTGATAATTCCACCAGTTTTTTAGAGAGCATCACCTGTGGTTCACTCAAATAAAAGTTTGAAATATGAATTAATTTAGCTGCTTGATCCTGAATTGCTTTTACCACTTTTGGATGGCAATGACCAACGCTATTAACAGCAATACCTCCTAACATATCAATATATTCATTGCCTTCCACATCCCAAATATTGGAACCTTTCCCATGATCAAATGTTAAGGGGTAGCGTTTAAAAGTTTGTAAATAATACTTTTTATCAAGGTTGTTATATGTTTTATTCAATTTTTGTGTCATAGTATAAATTCTTTAAATTATGCAGTGATGCTTGTTCCCATTTCTTGATTTTCAAAAAGGGTTGAAATCTGTTCAGGGATGGTCCCATTGATGATTCTTGCGCGTTTGGCTCCTTTTTCTAAGGCAATTTCACAAGAATCCATTTTAGGAATCATTCCACCCTGAATGCATTTTATTTCTTTTAGGTGATTTATTTCGGCGACTTTCAGTTCATGTATAATGGAAGCTGGATTGTCCTTATCAAGCATTAATCCATCAACATCTGTTAAAATAATATATTGTTCTGCTGAAAGAGCGCCAGCGATATGACCTGCAAACAGATCGCCATTAATATTATAATCGTTACCCTTTTTATCTGAAGCAATACAAGTGATTACTGGAATAAAATCATTTTCCAACAACAATTGGACTAAGGAAGTGTCAACGCTTTCTACATCTCCTACTTGTCCTAAATCCACCATTTCTATCTTTCCGTTTATTGTATGCTCATGCAAACGTTTTTTTGCAGTTACTATTTGTCCATCTTTACCTGATAAACCAACTGCTTTATGCCCCATTGCATTAATTATAGAAATTAG
>NZ_JBFFOE010000114.1:0-7261 GCF_041562875.1 Lutibacter sp.
GTTATGCTGTGGTGTTTGTATTATTTTTATCAAAAAATTGCGAACAAAGTACTTTTTACGGGGTTACTATTAACAGGGTTTTTAACTTGGATTCTTGGCCGTCCATCCTATCATATTGGAGCAAGCGGCATGGTATATATGTTGGTTAGTTTTATTTTTTTTAGCGGTATTTTCAGAAAACATTATAGGTTGATTGCTTTGTCTTTAGCAGTTGTTTTTTTATATGGAAGTATGGTTTGGTATATTTTTCCGATGGAAGAACGAATTTCATGGGAGGGACATTTATCAGGTTTTTTAGTAGGTGTACTATTTGCTTTTATTTTTAGAAATAAGGGACCCCAACGCGAAAATTTTACCTTTACTAAAAATGAAGAATTTGAAAGCCTATTTGATGAAAACGGAAACTTTAATCCTCCTATAGAAGAAGTTAAAGAAGAAGTTAATGAAGTTTAAAATACCCTACTTAATACGTTTGTCAGGTTTTTAAAACCTGAGTTCGATATAAACTAGAATAATAACATCTGAATATCAGTTGTTTGTGTCATTTCGACTGAAAGGAAGCAATCTCATGAAGAGCTACAAAGTAAAAGATTACTTCGTTGCTATCGCGCCTCGTAATGACGTAATGTTTGCGTCATTGCGAAGGAGGTACAACTGTGGCAATCTGTATATTGATGGTGAGATTGCCACATTTTACTTAAAAAAAGTAAAATTCGCAATGACCCTATTTTTAAACTTATGATAATCTGTTATTTGTACTTAATAGTACGTCGAACTCAGGTTGAAAAGGTTATTTTTAGTGTTTTTTGTGCAATGAAATAGGGCTAAAAATGTATCGAGTACGGTTTCTAATTCACATCAAAAACTAAGTTACGGTTATAACTTAAATAGTAGCTATTGCTTTAAAGCCAATATTTCAAAATAAGTAACGGTGCTTTTAAAATAAGTAACTGAGCTTTTTAAATAAGTAACGGTGCTTTTAAAATAAGTAACTGAGCTTTTTAATAGAAGTAACGGTGTTTTTAATAAAAATCGGTTAACTTTTATGTTTAGAGAAAGTTTTATTTCAATCGTTGTCTTATAGCTTCATATAAAAATGCAGCGCAGGCAACAGAAACATTTAAAGATTCTATTTCACCCAATAAAGGTAGTTTCGCTTTATGGTCTACAATTTTTAAGATGGATGGATTAATTCCTCTATCTTCAGATCCCATAACAATTGCTGTAGGTAAAGTTAAGTCAACATCATAAATTAAGTTATCTGTTTTTTCAGTAGCAGCTACTAATTGAATATCCGCCGCTTGAAATTGAAAAATAGCATCTTTTAAATGATCTACTTTACAAATAGGAATTTTAAAGGCAGCGCCAGCCGATGTTTTTACGGTGTCAGCACTTATAGGTGCATTTCCTTGTTTTTGAATAACAATTCCGTGCACACCGGTACATTCAGCAGTTCTTATGATAGCTCCAAAATTACGTACATCAGAAATTTGATCTAATAATAAGAATAAAGGCGTAGAAGTTTTTTCTAAAGTAGTTGTAATTAAAGTATCTAAATCTACAAATTCAATAGGTGATATTTGAGCAGCAACACCTTGGTGATTGCTGTTTTTTGAGAGCCTATTTAATTTTTCAACAGGAACGTGGCTAGTAGCAATGTTGTTTTTCTTTATTAGTGAATTTAATTCTGAAAATAAATGTCCAGTTAAATCCTTTTGAATATAAACTTTACTTATAGTTTGCCCGGCATTAATTGCTTCTATAATAGCTCTAATACCAAATATTTTTGAAACTTCGTTTTCCATGGTGCAAATGTAGTTATATTGTAGGAATAAAAAAACCCACCTCAAGCGAGGTGGGCTAAATAATTAAAATTTATTTTAACTATTATTATTGTAATAAAGGATTTGAATCTACTGCTCTACTTGGGTAAGGTAGTACATAGTCTTCTCCTTCAAGTTTTAAATCTTCCCATCTTGTCCATTCAAAAGAAAGTTCTAATCTTCTTTCTTCATTCAATGTTAATGAAGAATTTCTAATAGATTGAAGTTCTGTAAGACGAGCTGTATTTCCAGCTTCTGCAGAAATTAAATACATTTCAGCAATTCTTGAAATTAATAAATCTGAATTATCTTCGGTTTTGTATTTTTTAGAGTAGATATAACCAGCGTTAGCTTCTTGACCTTCAAAATCAAATAAGATTGCACGAGTGTCTTCACCTTTTACTAAGGCTGTTAAATCATCAGCAGCAGCAAAACAGTTCCAAGATTTAGCTTCAGGACTCATTATCCATCCCCAAGACCCAACTTCTTCAGCTTTGTTACCTTTAAACATGAAAATTACTTCACTAGATCTTTCTAAAGGGTTTGATGCCAATGAAAATTTAGCAGATGAAATTAATAATTCAGCCTCTATAGCCGCTTCAGAAATTTTACCTTGTAATCTATAAACTCTAGCTAACAATGCAATTGCAGCTTCTTTTGTAGGTTGTTTTTGATCTAAAGAAGTGTTAGCTTCATCAAAAGGAGTACAATTTTCTTTCGCAAATTTTAAATCTTCAACAATAAAATTTAAAACATCTTCTTTAGATGAAGGAGCAATAGGTGATCTATCATAATTTTCATCAACCAATGGAATGCGTTCAAACATGTCATATAATCTTAAATAACTTAAAGCTCTACAATATTTAGCTTTTCCTATTTGATCATTGTCTGCAGATGGAACTTTTAAAATTACGTTAGCTCTATCAATTCCAGCATAATAATCAGCATAAAAATAACTTAATAGAATGTCTGATGCAGGCACTGTATTTTCATAAAAATTCTTTACTTGATACCATTGAAATTTTACAGGCTTGTAATTGTCACCCATTATTTCAGTATTCATAATTGCAAAATAACCATATCTGTTAGGGTGTCTTAATTTACTATAAACCCCTGTTAATAGTTTATTTACGTCTTCCTTAGCTAATTCTCCTGTTGCAGAAAGAGAAGCTTCCGAAGGAATATCTAATTCTTTGCTACAAGATGTTGGGATAATTGTGGATATTCCAATACAGAATATCATTAAATATTTTTTAAACATAATTTATTTTTTAGAATTTAATATTTAAACCTACTAAAAATGATTTGATATTAGGAATACCTCCTAAATCTACACCTGCAGTAATTTTACTTGTATCTGATCTATCTTGTCCTTTTTCAGAACTTTGATCTACGTAGTTTACTTCTGGATCTGCTCCAGAATATTTTGTAAATGTAAAAGGGTTTCTTGCTTGAACATATACTCTCATTGATTTTATGAATTCTAAATCTTTAAGATTTAAAGATTTAAAGTCGTAACCTAAAGTAATATCAGATATTCTAAGGTAATCAGCATTTTCTATAAATCTAGAAGAACGTTCAGTATTCCAAGCAGCAATTTCAGAAGATAAGTGAGGTCTTGGATTTGCAGCATCCATGTTTTCTGGAGTCCAATAATCTAACATTTCAGATATCATATTTTCAGAATAAGATGGAGCACCTACACTACCACCATTTAAAGAACCTCTTTTAAAATCAGCAAATACTTTTTTTCCAATTGAGTATTGACCACTAATTGATAAATCTAATCCTTTATATTCTACTTGTGTATGAATACCACCATAAATTGGAGCAATACCACCAGAGAATACTTTTTTATCGTCATCATCAATTTGTCCATCTCCATTTTGATCTACGTATAACATATCTCCAGCTGCAACAGTAATACCATCTACACCGTCAGCATCTTTATAAGTATATGTTTCATTTGCAACACCATTTGCTTCCCAAACATAAAAAGAACCTAAGCTTTCACCTTCTTTAACAATAGATACAAAACCAGTTGTATATTCACCTTCTTCTGTTCCTATGCTTACAACTTCATTATCATTATAAGAGAAGTTTACTCCAAAGTTCCATTTGAAACCTTCTTTTTCAATTAATGTAGTATTAACATCAACTTCAAATCCTTTATTTAAAATAGTACCAATATTAGTAAGCATTGTTCTGTATCCACTTTCTTGAGGTACATTAATTCTACTTAATAAATCTTGAGTTTCTTTTCTGTAATAATCAAAAGTAATATCATATTTATCAAAGATGGTTAAATTTAAACCAAAATTTAAAGCTTCACCTTTTTCCCAAGTTAAATTTGGATTGTAAATATCAGTTGCAGCTAAACCAGGCTCTTGGTCATAATTTTCTCCAGCTCCAATAAGGTTTTGTCCTGATGAATATGAAATACCTGTTTGATTTCCAGTATAACCTAAAGATGCTCTAAGTTTTAAATCGTTAATGAAAGGAACTTCAAAAAAGTCTTCATTAGAAATTGTCCAACCTGCAGATACAGCTGGGAAACTACCCCAACGATTGTCTTCAGTAAATTTTGAAGATCCGTCATATCTAGTAGATACCATTAAATGATATTTGCTATCTAAAGACAATTGCATTCTTGTGAAATATGATTCTAAAGACATTGCTTTAATATAGCTACGTCCTTTATTTATTTCACCTGCTGAAACTAACCATTTTAATTCATTAGAAGGGAAGTTCTCTCCTGAAACATAAGAATCTTCATATTCCCATTTCTGGAATGAATGACCAGCTAATAAAGTGAATTTTAATCTATCATTCATAAGGTTTTTAGAATATGTAAACGTGTTTTCAATTTGATAATCACGATTGTTCTCAGTTCCATAATAACCATATCCTGTTGGTATTCCGTCTCCATTTAATCCTCTTTTTGTATCTGGAGCATCAAATCTGTTGTATCTATTACTGTGTATGTTACCACTATAAGATGAATGCCAAACAAGACCTTCAATTGGGGTTGCATCAAAGTATGCTGTAGCTCCTAAATTTTGCCATTTGTCAGTAATTTGTCTTTCAAAAGCAAATAATGGGTTTATAAAGTTATAGTCACCAATGTTACCATCAGCATCATAAGGACTTAAATCAGGTCTAGCTTCCAATGCTTTAGAATAAGGTTGGTAAATATTATTATCATCAGCAACGGGAACAGCTTCTGAATATGAAAAATATGAGCGTACACCTATGTTAACGTATTTGTTAAGTTTTTGCTCTAAATTAACTCTAAATATAGCTTTTTTATAGGAATCGTTTATGATAATACCATCTTGTTTAAAGATAGAACCAGAAAAATAAGCTTTTGTATTTTCTCCACCTCCTGAAACACTAATTTGATTTTTTTGTACTACTGGACTGTTACTTAAAACTAAACTTAACCAGTCTGTATCAACTGTGCTAGTTGGTAATGGTGTTAACTCTGTAGGGTCTTTTGGACCTGGTAATGCACCACTAGCAATATCATTTTCATAATTTATTCTAGCTGCATCTAATACTTGTTTGTATTCTTTTGCATTTAATAAATTTGGTGTTTTAATGATATCTTGTAATCCGTAAGAAGTTGAAAATGAAATAGTAGTTTCTTGATTGTATCTACCTTTTTTAGTTTCAATTAATACAACTCCATTAGATGCTCTTGAACCATAAATAGCTGTTGAAGCTGCATCTTTAAGTATACTAACACTTTTAATATCTTCAGATGAAAGACTACCCATACTTTCTTGAGGTACTCCGTCAATAATGTATAAAGCACTATTTGAAGCACTTAATGAACCATTTCCTCTAATACTAATTTGAGTTCCATCACCAGATCTTCCACCTGTACTTACAATCTGTAAACCAGCAGATTTTCCTTGTAAAGCTTGAGCTATATCAGCAACAGGCTTATCTTGCAAATTGTCTGTGCTAATTGTAGAAATTGATCCAGTTAGATCTTTTTTAGAAGCTGTACCATACCCAATTACTACTATTTCGTCAAGTAGATTAGAACCAGCCAAGGTGATATTAATAATGTTAGATTCTTGAACTGTTTTTTCTTTAGTTTCCATACCTACATAGCTGAATACAAGAATATTACCTGTAGTTGCTTTTATGGTATATTTACCATCAAAATCAGTTTGAGTACCGTTAGAGGTACCTTTAACAATAACGTTTACACCAGGTAAAGGACCTCCTTCATCTGTTACTGTACCAGAAATTGTTTTTTCTTGCGCAAAGGTTATTTGCACAAACAACACTAATAAAAGTGTTAGAATTCCATTAAACTTTGTTTTCATTTTAAAATTGTTTGAATTATAGCGTAAAAGTGATAATTATAAAACTAATTTCCTAATTAAAATTTGATAAAAATTATAGATGTCATAATTTTAATAGAATAAAATTATTAATTATGTAAAATACAGCAATTTAACTACTTCTAAATGCGAATATCATAATATTGTTTGTTTTTAATTTGTTTATAACCATAAAAAATTGTATGGTAAAAAGTTGCTTTCTAGTTGTTAAAAACAAACTATTACTTTACTATTTTCTAAAATATTTAAGTAAGTTATTTAGTATCAATGCAATGTTAGCTTTGGTAATTTAATGTGTTGGTTTTTTTTGATTTGTAGAAGGAGTGAATTTTATGTTTTATAGTGTTTTTTTAAAGCATTTATAGCAATAATTAGCATGAAATAGTGACCATAAGAATGGTGATTTAACCCTCATATTTTATTTTAAAAGTGACTAATATCTTTAATTTTGTCTAATAGTATAAATAATTAAGTCTTCGTTTTCCTTGATGGAAAAGTAGTATTTTGTATGGTATGATTTTTGTACCTTTAAATAAAATTTAAATAAAATATTATGAAAAGTGTTTTTAGTATTGTTGCAGTTCTATTTTTAACAAGTTTATTTTCACAAACAACGCAAAATCTAGATTACAGAGGAAATATTGTAAAGGAATTAATTATTAAAAGGAGTAGCGAGGTTAAAGGTGATAATTTTATTTATAAGGAATGGAATAGAGGAATGCTAGTGTTAAATGATAGTGTTTTTTCTAAACAGGATTATTTACAATATGATGCTTATAAAAATAGGGTTTTAATTAAAAACATGAAAAATTTAGATGAAATTATAGAGATTTCTGATGCATCTCTTACTGGATTTTCAATTCTGGGTGATGGTAATAATTTAAAACACGATTTTGTAAAGCTTAATCGCGATGCATTTAAAAATGATGTTGAAGGTGGTTTTTATGAAATTGTTTTTAATATTCAGAAGACGAATTATTTTATTAAGAAAAACACAAAAGTTTTATTTGACCCTAATAGAAGTAAAGGTAGCCAAACAGAAAATAATTTTCCTTTAGAATATCAAGATAAAATAACATA
>NZ_JBFFOE010000115.1:0-7207 GCF_041562875.1 Lutibacter sp.
TTATTATTGCCTAACTAAACGGTTTTACATAAATTCGCTACTATAACTTTTAAAAACAGTTCCATTGGCAAATACCAAGAAAGTAACTCCTTTAATGAAACAATACAATGCTATTAAGGTAAAATATCCTGATGCCATGTTGTTGTTTAGAGTGGGTGATTTTTACGAAACTTTTGGTGAAGATGCTAAAAAAGCTTCAAAAGTTTTAGGAATTATTTTAGCAAAACGAGGTGCAGGAAGTGAAACAGAAACTGCATTGGCTGGTTTTCCACATCATTCTTTAAATACCTACTTACCCAAATTGGTGAAAGCAGGTATGCGTGTTGCTATTTGCGATCAGTTGGAAGATCCAAAAATGACCAAAACCATTGTAAAACGTGGCGTTACAGAATTAGTAACTCCTGGAGTTGCTTTAAATGATGAAGTTTTACAATCAAAAACAAATAACTTTTTAGCTTCGGTTCACTTCGGAAAAAAAAATATTGGAATTTCTTTTTTAGATATTTCAACTGGTGAATTTTTAACTGCTCAAGGAAATAGTGAGTACATTGATAAACTACTTCAAAATTTTAATCCAAGTGAAGTACTGGTTCAAAAACAACACAAACTTAAATTCAACGAATTATTTGGAGATCGTTTTTATACATTTTATTTAGAAGATTGGATTTTTCAACTAGAATATGCCTTGGAAAATTTAACCAATCACTTTAAAGTAAAAACATTGAAAGGTTTTGGTATTGATGATTTAAACGACGCTATTATTGCTTCTAGTGCTGTGCTATTTTATTTGTCTGAAACACAACATAATAAGTTAAGCCATATTTCTGTCATCAACAGAATTTCTGAAGATAATTATGTTTGGATGGATCGTTTTACCATTAGAAATTTAGAACTATACAACTCAACTTCTGTAAATGCAGTAACATTGTTAGATGTTATTGATAAAACCATTTCACCAATGGGTGGACGTTTGTTAAAACGCTGGTTGGCATTGCCTTTAAAAGATATTAATCGTATAAAAAAACGACACGATATTGTAAAATATTTTATAGATAATGACGAATTTTTCGAATTGTCAACTTATCAAATAAAGCAAATTAGTGATATTGAACGCTTAGTTTCAAAAGTGGCAACTAGCAAAGTAAATCCAAGAGAAGTTGTACTACTTAAAAACTCTTTAAATGCTATAATCCCAATAAAAGAAGCTGCTGAAAAAAGTGATAATGAATCTTTAAAAATTATTGGTGAACAACTTCAAAATTGCAATACGCTTCGTGAAAAAATTTCTAAAACGTTAAACGAAGATGCGCCCGTGAATATTAGCAAAGGAAATACTATTGCAAACGGAGTTTCAAATAAATTAGATGAACTTCGCGCACTTTCAACTTCTGGGAAAAATTATTTAGATCAAATGTTGGCTCGTGAGGTAGAGCGCTCTGGAATTACTTCCTTAAAAATAGCTTTTAACAATGTTTTTGGTTATTATATTGAAGTTAGAAATACCCATAAAGATAAAGTTCCTTCAGAATGGATTCGTAAACAAACCTTGGTAAATGCCGAGCGTTATATTACAGAAGAATTAAAAGAATACGAAACTAAAATTTTAGGTGCTGAAGAAAAAATAGGTAAACTTGAACATGAACTTTTTGCTGATCTTATTAGTTCTTTGTTAGATTATATTCAACCCATACAATTAAATGCGCAATTAATAGCTCAAATTGATTGTTTAAGTTCGTTTGCCGAAATTGCAAAACAATACAATTATGTTCGCCCATTATTGGATGAAAGCACCGATTTAGAAATTAAAAATGGCCGTCATCCTGTTATTGAAAAACAATTACCAATTGGCGAAGAATATATTGCAAATGATGTTGTTTTAAACAGAAATTCGCAACAAATTATTATGATCACTGGCCCGAATATGAGTGGTAAATCAGCTATTTTACGTCAAACTGCCTTAATTGTTTTGTTGGCTCAAATGGGAAGTTATGTGCCAGCTCAAAATGCTAGAATTGGTATTGTTGACAAAATTTTTACACGTGTTGGCGCTAGTGATAATATTTCTATGGGTGAATCAACTTTTATGGTTGAAATGAATGAAACCGCAAGTATTCTAAACAATATTTCAGAAAGAAGTTTGGTTTTATTAGATGAAATTGGACGAGGAACAAGTACCTACGATGGTATTTCAATAGCTTGGGCAATTGCTGAATATTTACACGAACATCCTTCAAAAGCAAAAACATTATTTGCTACACATTATCATGAGTTAAATGATATGACTAATACTTTTGATCGTGTTAAAAACTTCAATGTTTCAGTAAAAGAATTAAAAGATAAAGTTATTTTCTTACGAAAATTAGTACCTGGCGGAAGTGAACATAGTTTTGGTATTTACGTTGCAAAATTAGCTGGAATGCCATCTTCAGTAATTCATAGAGCAACTAAAATGTTAAAGCAATTGGAGAAAAATCATACCAATGCAGACATAAAAGAAACCTTAAAAAACGCATCTCAAGAAGATATGCAATTAAGCTTTTTTAAATTAGATGATCCTTTGTTAGAAGATTTAAAAGAAGAAATTCTCACCATTAATATTGATACGCTTACACCTATTGAAGCTTTAATGAAGCTGAATGAAATTAAGCGGATGCTGACTAAAAAGCCCTAAATTGTTCAAATGCTATGAAAATAAACACCTTTACAAAACAACTAATTTTAACACCTTTAAAAAGATTAAAACTTATCCTTATCTTTTTTCTTTTTTCAAGCTTACTCTATTCTTCAAATAATTTTAATAAATCTCCATTACCTAGTTGGGTAAAACAAGTTGATTTTAAGAATATTGAAAACACTGAAAATAGTGGTGGATTTCAATATTTATTAATTGATTTACAAGAAAATATAATTAACAAATCTACTTTTGGTCATTATGCAATAAAAGTTTTAAATTCTGAAGGCATTCAATCTATGTCTAATATTGATATTACTTTTGATCCAAGTTATCAGAAATTATATTTACATCAAATTCAAATTATTAGAGATGGCAAAATCATTAATAAATTTAATGATAGTAATATAAGAACTATACAAAGAGAAACAAGTTTAGAAAGATCTCTTTATGATGGGTCTTTATCTACCATCATAAACTTAACAGATATTCGAGAAAATGATATTATTGAATATTCATATACAGTTAATGGATTTAACCCCATAAATAAAGGAGATTATTCAACTACTTTTTATCATCAATACACAATTCCTGTAAATCGTGTTTATAATAGAGTAATTACTAACAAACAACACGAATTACAATTTAAGCTTTACAATGGTGCAATTGATCCCGAAATTAATACTTCAAACAACAAAACAGAATATATTTGGGATGTTGAAGCTTTAGATTTTAAAATATATGATATTAATGTACCTTCTTGGTATGATTCTCATAGAAGTGTTTCGTTTTCATCTTATAAAAATTGGGGAGCTATTGTTGACTGGGCATTACCATTATATAAATATGATGAAGCTGATATAAAGGAAATAAACCTGAACCTAAAGAAGGTTAAATTAAAAGAAGATAAATTATTAGCAATCATTAAATTTGTTCAAGATGACATAAGGTATCTAGGTTTTGAATCTGGAATAAATGCATATAAACCTCATAAACCTAAAAAAGTTTTTGAGCAACGCTATGGAGATTGTAAAGATAAATCACTTTTATTAGTTTCTTTATTAAGAAAAGAAGGTGTTGAATCGTATCCTTTACTAATAAATACCCAATTAAAAGATGAACTAAAAGAAAGATTGCCGGCTGGAAATATTTTTGATCATTGTGTTGTTTATTTTAAACACAAGAATAAAGATTATTTTATTGATCCCACCATTTCAAATCAAGGAGGTAACCTTCAAAATATTTCATTTCCAAATTACCGTTATGGTTTATTACTAAAACCTGGAGAAAATGACTTATTTCATATTCCTGATACTGAAAAAGCAACAGTAAAAGTCAATGAAATTATATATATAGATTCTATTGGAAGTTATGCTGAATTAGAAGTTAGCACTGAATATACAGGAAATAAAGCAGACTATATTAGAAGTTATTTTAACACTAACCATAAAGAATCCATCCAAAAAGAATACCTTAATTATTATAGCAACCTATACCCAAATATTGAGTTAACAAAAGGTATTGATGTTCTAGATCATTTAAGAAATAGCACAAATAAAATTATTATTGAAGAACATTATAAAATAAATAACTTTTGGCTGGATACTAAAGATAAATCTAGTATTTATTGTGAAATTTATCCTCTTGTATTAGAATCATTAGTTAATTATCCTAATTCAGCAGACCGAAAAATGCCTTATCAATTAGGCAACATTCATTCGTATAGTCAAAACACTAATATTTACCTTCCCGAAGTGTGGGCAATTGAAAATTCAGAAAAAAGAGTTGAAGGAGATGGTTTTGTTTATGAAAACAGTGTTAAAGGTTATGGAAAATCAATTTCAATTACACACAATTATGAAATAACTAAAGAATATATAACTGAAAATAAGGTAGACCAATTTTTAAAAAAGCATGATAATATCAAAAATGAATTCTCTTATTTTCTAACATACAATACGAGTTTATCTGGCTTTGAGTTAAGTTGGATTTCTATTTTATTAGTTATAATAGCACTAATAGTAGGCGTTTATTTTTCCATAAGAATCTATAAAAATTACAATCCTAATCCAATTGAAAACCCTGCACAGCATAAAATTGGAGGTTGGCTAATATTACCAGCGATTGGAATTTCATTATCACCTTTCTTCCTTTTAACACAGTTATTTTCAGAAGAGCACTTTAATCAAAATAGTTGGGTAGGAATTTACAATTCAGGATATGAAAATTTAGTAAGTATCTATATTTTCTTTGGTGCTGAAATAGTATATAATTTTCTTTTTTTTATTTTTAGCATCCTAATTATCGTACTTTTCTTTCAAAAAAGATCAAATATTCCTGTATTAATTTCAGTATACTATTTATTAAGTTTTTTAATTCCACTTTTAGATACTTTAGTTTCAAATCAATTAATACCCGGACAAATATTAAGTTCAGAAAACGATGAATTATATAAAAGTATTGGAAAAAGTTTTTTAGGTGCTGTTATTTGGATTCCATATTTCAACTTTTCAGAAAGAGTGAAAAACACTTTCGTTAAAAAACATAAGATTGTTACAACTACTTAAACTTTTAGTTTTATGATTCAAGTTTTAGAAATGGATTTTATCAATAAAATTCACCAATAATAAATGATAAACAATTTAGAACAAGGTTTTTTTTGATATATAGGAATTAAGAATAGAAAATACCCAAATATTTAGACATGGTATGAAGTTTAGCGTAGAATAGATATGCTAATTTTATTTTTAACCGTAGGAAAGAGATATGCGATTAATTAAAAAAAGACTGACTCTTTGTTAGAACATTTAAAAGAAGAAATTCTCACTATTAATATTGATACGCTTACACCTTTTTAAACTTTAATGAAATTAAGAGAATGCTTACAAAAAGTAAAATGTTAAAATTTTCTTAAAACTGGAATAGTTTTTGATAATTAGCTAATTATGAAATTACTTCTAATCAAGTAATTACTATAAAAAATAAGCTATGAAAAAAATTACACTTCTATTCTTCTTAATTTCTTCAATCTATTGTTTTTCACAATCTAATATTGAAGGTTTTATTTTTAATAAACAAACCAACGAATCATTACCTTACGCTACCATTAAAATTATTAGTAACAATAATTATTATACCATTACCAATGAAGATGGGAAATTTGAAATTAATGATAGATTTGCTTTAGATTCTTTAGAAATAAGGTTTATTGGATTTAAAACTAAAAAAGTTGCAGTCACCTATTTTAAAGAGCATTCTAAGTTTTATTTAGCTCCAAATACTTTTCATTTAGATCAAGTTTTAGTTGTTGCAAAAAAAAATAAAAATTATACGTATAATCTCTTAAATAGTTTAATTCAGAAGTATAGGAACAAACAGCTAATTACTAAAAGTAAAGCGTTTCTTACGTTAACCTCATCAGCAAGAGGAGTTCCTATAGAAATTATTGAAGGATTTTATAATAGTGAGCAAAATGCATCGAAAGGAATTGTAGATTTAAAATTAAAAAGTGGTCGTTTTGGTCAAAATGCAACTTTTCCTTTTTATAGTTTAAATAATACCGATATTTTAAAAGATTTTCAACTATTTGAAAGAAAAAACCAACTATTACCCATATATCCTGGTAATTTAACTTTAAGTGCTATTAAAGGTAAGTATAATGTAAAAATTGATGAATGTTCAGCTTGTGCCCAAGGAGATCTATCAATTTCATTCACTCCTAAAAAAGAAAATGGCAGGCTTTTGGCTGGAACTATTATTTTTAATAAAGAAAAATTAACCTTAAAAAAAATAATGTTAAGTGGTGAAAATTTAATAACTGAAGGCTTATCGTCTATTATTGAAGATGACACTGTTACACCAAAAAGCATTCAATTAAACATTAATTTTAATCCCATTGATTATGAAAAAATACAATCTATAGATTTTGAGTTTAAAATGAACTATAGCTCAAAAGGTAATTTTGAAATTATAACATCACATTCTCTTCTCTATTTTTACGATTATAACTTTTCTTTTAAAGATCCTTATTTTACCAATAACATAAATTTCAATAATGACTATGATAAAATTAGAACCCAACAGGCTTCTGAAGAATTCTGGAATTTAAACGATCAGTTCCCTAAGAGCTATAAGGAAAAAATATCTATAGATTTTTTAAAAAAATATGGGTATTTAATTAATTATAATACAACTATTCCTTCAGATTATTTACAATATATACGCCCTTCAATAATAGCTTGGCAAGAAAATAAGCCGTTAAAATGGCCTGATATTAAGTTAAGCTTACTAAAAGATGAAGAAAGTACTATAGACCATAAAGATTATAAGCAAGGTGCAACAAAAGCAATTGACAAAGAGGCTTATTCTATATCTGAATTTAAACAAAAACCTAACAAATCTGAAATTGACGAACTATTTATCTTTAGCTTTATGTTAGATGTATATACCAATGAGTTAGGCGAAAAACAATTCAGCACTAAAACATTATTTGATAGAAATTCATCTTTTTGCTCTTATAATCGTATAAACCATAAA
>NZ_JBFFOE010000116.1:0-7074 GCF_041562875.1 Lutibacter sp.
TGATACGAACATAAATGGTTTGACCACCAGAAATTGAATTAGGAAATGCAGTAGCATTACTTATTTGTGTTGTATATGCAGCATCTGTAAAATATGTAATGGTAAAATTGGAAGCCAATTGCCCATTTAAAATTTCAGTTTCTTTTTCTGTAACATCAAAAATGATAAATCCATCAGTATCAGTTCCAATTGATAAATCATCACATTTTTCTAAAATTGTGATAGTTGAAGGTGGGTTTGGAGTTTCAAAAATTTGTATGGTAAAACTGTTAGTTTCATAGCAATTACTATTTTCAATATGATGTATTCGAGTGAAAATTGTATCTGTACTAAAAGGAGTTGAATTTGTATATGGATTAGAAATAGCATTTGTATTGGCATCGGCATCTGCTTGATTTATATAATATAATACTTCAAATTCAGTATTGCTTTCACCATTTAGTAGTTCAGCATTCTTTAAAGTGTTTAAATCAAAATTTAAAAAACCATCATTATCATCATCGCACTGCTGGAGATTTACAGGCTGTACATTAGGTGGATAGTCAGATACTTTAATAGAAAACTCTCCTTCTAAAGTGCTTGTATTGCCACATACATCAGTTTGAGTAACTACGAGCGAATATAACCCGTCAATTGCAGATGTAGCGCTTGTAAAAGAAAGATTTTTTTCATTTGAAAAAGGGGTTGAAGCATTGTTTAAATACCAATTATAAGTTGTTATGCCTGTTAATGATTCAGGAGTAACATTAAAATTATCGCCAACGCATAAATTAGAAATTTGATCATTTAAAATTTTGGTTGTTCCGTTAGTATCAATATTAGAAATTTCAATTTGAGAAAATATGGAAGCAATGAATGGAGGTAAACCTTGCGTAGCATTATTCCCTGCTAAATCAATTGCTAAATGTTGATAGTTACATGCGGACCCTTCATTTTCAGGGTTTTGAATAACACCTAGAAAAGGGATTCCAATATCATATGTCTTGGACAAAGCTCTATAAATTTTTTGATCTGGACCTAATTGTAAACCTCCTCTAAATAAATTTTGAGAATCTATAATTTTTCTTGAAGCTATAATGTCTGCCGTTAAATTTGAACTTAAATTAAATTGGTATAAAGTTGATAAATGATTACTCGGATTATTCCATTCAGAATAAATGCCATTATAATAATCATTAGAAGCATGAACATATAATTTTTCGCTATTTGAAGAAAATTCAACTCCGTAAGGTCTGTCTGTTGGCGAAGTTAGAGGTAAGTTTTTTTGATTTGTGATAACTCCCGTTGCATCATTAAAGTCATATAATAAAAGAGACCCAGTTATTTTTTGCCCAAGATTGTTAACATTACTCATGTGAGCAATTGCTAATTTTTTTCCATCAGGAGCTATTTTTAGGTAACCTCTTCTGTCAGTTGCAGTATAAGAAACAGTAGAAATAACAGGAGCTGAAGCCACACCAGCTGTTGATATTTTATAAGCATAAAAATCACTTCCAACATACGAAATAACCCAAAAAGTTTGACATTCATCACCTTTAATTGCCGCAACTTTTTCGGTCCAATCTGTAAATCTTCCTTCAGATAAATCAATTGGGCCTGCTATTACACTGCCTAAACCTCCATTGGTATTCATATCAATAGTGTAATAATCAAAACCATAATCTCCTCCATTCACTGCTGATCCAACTGTAAAAATATAAAATTCGGTTGTACTATTTGGCTTTGGAATTATCATAGCAGATTGTGTACTGGAAGGATCACCTTTTAATCCTGAACCACCTGACATAATAGTATGATTTTTTGTCCAAACAGTTGTACCATCAGAATAAAATAATAAATTACCATTTGAATCAGAAAAAGAAGAGCAACCTTCACGTGTATTAATTAGCCCATCATTTAAAACAACTGGAGTGCCTGAATTAAAATCTAAACCTGCATTTTCACCAAAATACCAAACATTAGCTTCTCCTTGGGCAAAATTTTGCAATACACATAAAAAAGAAAGAATGGTAATTAATTTTCTCATTTGACGAATAACGTGATAGTTTTTTCAAATGTAAGAATAACTACTAAAATTAAATAATTAATTATAAATCTCTTTTTTTAAGCAATAAGTATGAAAAATATATAAAAACAGAAGTCCAAATAAGAACAATAATAATATCTAACGGTTGAACAGAAAAGTCTTTTGATAAATCTTCACCAGCAGTTTTTGCAACAGCTTTAACAGCATCTAATCTTGTAAAAGGTTCCTTAATTAAGTTCGCCATTGCTTCTAATGGGAGAAAACGCATTACTTCTGAAACAAACTCTTCAAATTTCCAATAGAGCATTCCTTTTATAAAACCTTCAATCATTGCCCAAACTAACATAGCCCCAACAGCAAAAGCTGATCTTTTTACTAGAATCCCTAAAAATAGCCCAAAAGAAAAGAAACCAACCAATTTTACAAAAAAGGCAACTAAATACTCTAAATCAGTGGTTACAATTGAAAATTCATTAAAATCAGAATAAATATAACCAAGTATAACAGATACAATGAATACAAATATTGTTGAAATGAATGCCAATAAAATAACCGTATAAAATTTCGATAATACAAACTCTTTTTTACTTAAACCATCAATTAAATTTTGCTTTAATGTTTTGTTGCTGTATTCATTAGCCATCATTGAGACAATAACTAATAGCAAGAAAAATTTAAAAATAGAAGCCATGTAAGTATTAAAATGCCAGATGTATGGAAAATTAAAAATACCTTGTTCAGCCAAATGAAATTTTATGGGGCCAATATCAAATTTAATAGCAGCAATTAATGCTATTGAAGTTAATAAAATAAAATAAATTAATATTAAAACTCTACTTGCTCTGCTATGTTTTAATTTATGGATTTCTATATTTAAGAGTCTAAACATTATTAATTTTTGTTAGTTAGTGATAAGAATTGTTGTTCTAAACTTGGTTTGCGTTTCACTAGATGAGATACAACAATCCCATTTTTAAATAAAAAGCTATTCATTTCTGTTGCCGAAATAGGTTTATTTAAGGTTGCAATTATGGTGTCGTCATCATTTTTAATTGAAGCAATTCCTTCAAAACTTGTAAGTAATTCTAATAATTTGTCTGAATCGGTTTCAACTTTAAGTTCAAACAACCCGTGTGAAGCAGTCATCTCATCAACTCTTCCAGAATATAATTTAATTCCATTTCTAATAACAACTACATGTGAGCAAACTTTTTCAACTTCATCTAATAAATGTGAAGCCAATAAAATAGTGGTTCCGTTACTTGCAATATCTTTAATGATTTTTCTAATTTCATGAATTCCTTGAGGGTCTAATCCGTTTGTAGGTTCGTCTAAAATTAAAATTTCAGGATCATTTAGTAGGGCAGAAGCAATGGCTAAACGTTGTTTCATACCTAAAGAAAAAGTCTTGAATTTACTATCTCTACGTTCGTATAAATTAACGGTTTTTAATTTTTCTTCAATTCTAGAGAAAGGAATTTCCTTTATTTTACATACCAACTTTAAATTTTGGATAGCTGTCATGTAAGGATAAAAATTTGGTCGTTCAATAATGGCACCCACCTTTTTAAGAGCTTGGTGAGTGGATAAAGCACCATCAAACCAACTAAAATCTCCCGAAGTTTTATTAACAACATTTAAAATAATACCAAGCGTAGTTGATTTTCCACTTCCATTTGGACCTAAAATTCCATAAACAGTTCCTTTTTGAATGTCAAAAGATAAATTATTTACAGCATGAATATTTCCAAATTTTTTATTTAGGTTGCTAAGCGATATAATTGTTTCCAAATTTTTTTTTGTTTAGTATAAAAATAAGACGATATTTAGGGAAATTTGTTACAGCAATATACTAATTTTGGTGTAAAATATAGATATTTATGGAGGAAGAAAAATTAATGTCGAGGAAAAAACCAGCGTATCCAATTAATGAACGTTTGTATAATTATTTAACAGAATACAATAGAAATATAAAGATTCCTGTTTTTTATGATGACTTACTTCGTTTTGATGGAGCTGTTGAAGTATATGATAAAAATGGAGATGATACGTTATGGATTCGGGTGTATTATGCAGAGCATGAACGTGAAGAAATTGATTTAAGTTTAAAACGAATGTATTTAATTTTGCACGGTGATGGTAGTGAAGATTCTTTACCTTATTTAACTATTGATGGAATTGACTACTGTACTTTTGGCAATTCAAAACCTTTCAGAATAAAAATTAGAAATATTTTAAATGACAATCATACCTATATTTATATTAAAAAAGCAGATGCATCAAGAGTATATGGGCTTGAATTAGAGCATATTTTATCACCTAACAATATTAACTTCTTAGTGTATAAAGATACACTAATAGAAGAACACGTTTTAGGAATTCCTGGAGATCAATTTTTAATAGAAAACATGAAAATGGTTTCTGTAAGAGGTTTGAAAAGGCTTTCTAAAGAATTTGTAAAATTTAATGAACGATGTATGATTCGTATGCTAGGAGATATGAGATCTTATAATTATGTAATTGTTGCTTCGTATGATTTTGATCAAGTTGAATATCGTATGCGCGCCATGGATTTTGATCAGCAAAGTTTTGAAGGAAATTTAAAAGTATATTTTCCTCAATATTTTAAAGAAAATTATCCGTTTGTTAAAATGGTTTCTGAAAACTTGCAAGAAGAATCTATTGAACAATATAAAAAAGAGGAACGTTCAGCTATTGCAAGAAGACTAAGAGGCTCTCAGGATAGGGTGAATGATTTGTTAGAATGTATGTGTAATGATGAAATTTCTACTCCTGAGAAAATTTATGAACTTAAAATGGATTTAAAAAAATATACGCTTGATAAAAATTTTAAAAATTGTGATAATATGGGAGATATTTTAAAAGTAGCTTTTGATTTTGTTACCAGAAACTATGAAAATGTTAATAGTTATATAATTAGATAAAGGTATAAAGGTGTTTTTTGAATTCTTTAGTTAATAAGTGTCAAAGTCTATATCATCTATATTTTCTAAATCATTTTCATCATTATAAGCATCAAATGAATCAAAATCATCTAAAGATTTTTCAGATTTAAATTCTTTTTCTGGTGCTTCATCAGGGGTGTTTCCAAAAGATAACGCTATTTTAGGTAAGTCTTCTTCAGGAGTATTTATAATTTCAGCTAATTCAACAAAGAATGTCCACATTGCCATAAAATCATATACATAAATTAGTTTATCACCAACTTTTTTAAAAACATTAGAAACTAATAAAGTGTTCATTTCTTGTAAGTTGTCTTCTTCAGACATGTCGATAAGCGGAATTTCATCTCCTTGTTCCCAATTATTGTCAGTTCCATAAAATGAAGCCATTTCTTTGCCTTTAAAGCCAAAAGCTTTGGCAATAGTATAATGTAATTCTTCTAAATTAATAGTTTCATCTACAATTAGATCTCTAATTACATCATTTTTAACATCTAAAATAATTCTAATTCTGTAAGCCATTTTAATAAAATACAATTAGGGTACAAAGGTACTATTTAAAGTTTTAAATTCTTATTTTTACTGCCAAACAATTTTTTTTATGAGTGATAAAGCAGCAACATTAACAATGTTAAATAAGATGTGTGAAAATACATTGATGGAAACTTTAGAAATTAAGTATGTAGCTACTGGCGAAGATTATTTAGTGGCAACAATGCCTGTGAATTCTAGAGTTCACCAACCTGATGGAATTTTAAATGGAGGTGCTACCATGGCTTTGGCTGAAAGTGTTGGAAGTCCAGCATCTTTGTTAGCAATTGATAGAGACAAATATAGTGTTCGTGGTATTGAATTTTCGGCAAACCACTTAAGGAGTGTAAAAAGTGGAATTATTACAGCAACTGCAAAAATTATTCATAAAGGAAAAACAATTCATTTAGTTGAAATTAAAGTTGTTGATGATAGAGGAAGAGTGATTTCAATTTGTAAAATAACGAATTATATTCTGGCGAAATAGTGGTGTATGTTGAAAAAAATTAAAAAGGTTTTAAAAGTTATTACAATTATTTTAAGTGTTCTTTTAATAGCTTTAATAACCATGTTTTATCGTTTTTCAATTCCTAAATCTGATAAAAAAATTATAAATTATTTTGTTGAAAGTAACAGTCAGGTTTATATCACTGAACATACATTTAAAGAGTTTAAATATAGAGTTTTAGAAACTCAAAAAGAAATTGACACCTTGCTTCCAACCTTGGTGTTTATTCATGGTTCTATAGGGTCATCGTTAGATTTTAAAAAGTATTTAGCTGATGTTGAGTTGAATAACAAAGCTAATTTAATTTCTTATGATAGAATTGGTTATGGCACAAAACAAACAGGAAATGTTCAAGAATCTATTGCTTTTGAAACCGATTTATTGGAAGATTTAACCAAAGATTTGATTAAAAAAAATACAATTTTGGTTGGATATTCTTATGGTGGCCCAATTGCTTTAGCTTCAAAAAATGAATATAAAAAAATAATATTGTTAGCTCCTGCAGTATATTCAAAAGTAGAACCAATGCCCTGGGCGCTTCATTTTTATAAATGGACTGCAACTAGATGGTTGTTGCCAAAAGTTTGGAAAGCTGCTTCAAAAGAAAAGTTAACTCATAAAAAAGATTTACTAAATTTTGAAACTACTTGGGGAGAAAATCCTTCAAAAATTATAAGTATTCATGGAAATGAAGATTGGATTGTACCATATGAAAATTCATTATATTTAAAAGAAAAATTTTCTTCGGAACAATTTGATTTAGTAACTTTGAATCATGCCGGACACGGATTGGTTTGGTCTCAATTTAATGAAATTAAAAGCATACTACTTCAACAGTTAAATTAAAATCAATTGCAAAAAGAAATTATAAAATTTTTTAATGAAATTTCTGAGTTTTATAACTCAAATACACCATTGGTTGTTTTTAGAAAGCCGGATGAGGCATGCATAACTGCATATATTCAAAATAATGATGAACTACATTATTTAAATTCTTTTGAAGAACAGGGTTTTGTTTTTGCGCCATTTAATAAGAATGAAAAAAA
>NZ_JBFFOE010000117.1:0-6946 GCF_041562875.1 Lutibacter sp.
CATTTACAGCAAAAGATAGAAAAGCTATTAAATTAGCCGCTGAAAATTACCCAAGTTCTGAATATTATGATGTTGATGAAGTGTTAACTCAATTAGGAATAGGAGAGGCCTTTATTTCTGTTTTAAATGAGAAAGGAATACCAACGCCTTTGGCTTGTACAATGATGCGTGCGCCAATGAGTAGAATGGATATATTAACTGATAAGGAGTTGAAGCAACTTATTGAAAATTCTCGTATTTATTATAAATATAATGAAACTATTGATAGGGAAAGTGCCTACGAAATTTTATCTGATAAAATAGAAAGAATAAATGAAAAGGAAGCTGTAGAGGAGAAGAAAAAAGAAGAGTTAAAACAATCAAAATCAACAAGTTCTAGGTCAAGTTCTAGAAAAAGCACCCGTATGAACCCTATTTTATTAGTGGTAACAAGTGCAACCTTTATTAGAGGTATACTAGGTATTTTAAAACGTGTGATATAATTTTTTTAGTTCGCAGTCAATAATAGTATATTTGTTGCGTTTATAGTTATGTTATTTAAAAAATAAGTTGTTTATGTCATTTTTACAAAGAAGCATTTTAATAGTTTTAGTTTCATTTTTGTTTGTTCAATGTTCTAAAGAAAATAAATATTTAATTGAAAAAGGGAAAGTGGGTTATTTAACGAAGGAAACTACCATTTTAGAGTTAAGTACTATTTTTAAGAAAGATTCAATAGTTTCAAATTTACAGTTAGAGGAATTAAATAATGAGGATAAATTATTTTCTTTAGATGATGATGAGTATGAAATATTTTCGGTGAAGGGTGATAAGTTATTAGAAATTGCTCCTACAAATCAGAACGATTCTTTATCCAAAATAAAAAGTATTCAAATTTTTAATAAAAATTATAAAACAGAAAAAGGTATTTCACTTCAATCAACATTTAAAGATATTAATGAACATTATTTGGTAAATAATATTGAAACTACTCTTACTTCTGCTACACTTTTTATTGATGAATTGAACGCTACTATTTCAATTGACAAAAAAGAATTAGGAATTAACATTTTTAGCAGGGAAGAAGTAACTATTGATCAAATTCCAGATATTGCAAAAATAAAATACTTTACTATTTGGTTTAATTAAAAAGGAACTAACAAAAGGACACTAGGTAAAAGAGTTTTAAATACTAGTGAAACTATTTATTTTTCGTACTTTGTATTAAACATAAGATAGAACTCAGGTTTATAGATTTCGTATATCTAAAATTTGTCCATTTTTTAATTCATCAGTAACATCTAAATGGTAAATTTTATTGGCAACTTCTTTAGGTGAAAGTAAATCTCCGTGTTTATAAAAATCAATAAATCGTTGAACGGATTTAAAATTTTGTTTTGGTGTAGTTCTAACCTGTACTTGCATATCTGTATCTATAACTCCTGGATATATTGAAACTATACTCACACCATTATTTATTTCTTTTTGTTCTTTAGAAATTACTTTTGTCATCATATCAACACCAGCTTTAGAAGCGCAATATATAGACCAACCTTCATAAGGTTTTACGGCGGCTCCAGAAGATATGTTAAAAATTTGTTTTTTACATTCCCAGCCTTTTGTGAGTTTTATAAAAAGTGAATTTAATACTAATGGGGCAATTAAATTAACCTGAATGGTATGACTGATATTTAAGGGAGCGATAGCATCTAAAGTATTCACAGTTCCTAATTCACCAGCATTATTAATAAGTGTTAAATGGGTAGTTGTATTCTTGTCTAAATGCGAGAATATTTCTATCATTATATGCTCAATAGTATCCGTTTTACTCAAATCACATTGGTATTGTTCAGCAATATATAATTTATCTATTTTACTTCTTGAAATGGATATTACTCTATAGCCTTGTTTGTGATATTTTTTAGCCAATCCTAGACCTAAACCTTTACTGCCTCCTGTAATAATTACAATTTTTCCCATTATTTTTTTATGTTTTTTTCGTACAAATCAATCCATTCTTTCACTGTAATTTTTTGCATTAATTCTGCAATTAAATCAAATGGAATTTCTTCTGCTTTTTTAAATCGAATACAACTTTTACCCATGTCTAATTTATGTTTACAATGTTTAGGGTATTCATTAACAAACCAATTTAGTAATTCAGGATTTGCATAAATTCCCATATGATATAAAGCAATAAAATTCTTTTGAGAAGCGATATTGGCAAAAGGAAGTGGCAATTTTGTATCACAATGATATCCTTTAGGATATACATTCTTAGGAATTACATAACCAATCATTCCGTAGCTCATTTGCTCTTCAAATCCTTTTGGTAAATTGTGTAAAATAGTTTCTCTTAATTTTTTAAAATAAGGGATGTTCTCTTCAGGAATTTGAGCAATATACTCTTCGGGGGTTTTGGCTATAATTTGCATAGTTAAAAAAATAAGTACTATGCTAATGTATAAATTATTTATAAAACTTTTTAGACTCGTTCCAAAACACATCCATTTCAGCAAGTGACATATCGTGTAAAGATTTCCCTATTTTTTTTGCTGCGGTTTCTAAATATTGAAATCGATTGATAAATTTTTTATTGGTACGCTCTAAAGCGTTTTCAGGATTTACGTTAATAAAACGAGCATAATTTACCATTGAAAATAAAACATCTCCAAATTCAGCTTCAATATTATCTGTATTTCCTTTTTTAATTTCAACATTCAGTTCATTTAATTCTTCTTGAACTTTTTCCCAAACTTGTTCAGGTTTTTCCCAATCAAAACCTACACCAGCAACTTTTTCTTGAATTCTATTTGCTTTTACCATGGAAGGAAGTGAAAGAGGGACACCTTCTAAAACCGAACTTTTACCTTCTTTTAATTTTAGTTTTTCCCAGTTTTGTTTCACTTCTTCTTCATCTTTTACAACAACATCACTGTAAATATGAGGATGACGATGAATTAGTTTTTCAGCAATGACATTGGCAACATCTGCAATGTCAAAATCATTTGTTTCAGAACCAATTTTTGCATAAAAAACAATATGAAGTAGTACGTCGCCTAATTCTTTTTTAACTTCTTGTAAGTCGTTATTCAGAATTGCATCACCTAATTCATAGGTTTCTTCAATAGTTAAATGGCGAAGCGATTCAAAAGTTTGTTTTTGATCCCATGGACATTTTAAGCGCAACTCGTCCATAATGTCTAAAAGTCGACCAAAAGCTTGGAGTTGCTGTTCGCGGGTATTCATAATTTATGCTTCTTCTGTTTGTTCCTCTTCTTCTTTAATTGAAGTGAAATCAAAGCCTTTTGAAGCTAATAAATTATACCATTGCAATACTTTTTTAATGTTTGAAGTGTACACACGTTCTTCATCAAAATTTGGTAAAATTTCTCTAAAATAGGACGTTAAAACTTTTCCGCTTTCTTTTGGACTGATGGCTTCTTTTCCATTTTCTTTTTCTCCAATAGTTTTAAGAATTACGCGTAGCGGAATTTCTTCTTCATATGTATAAATAGCAATTTCATTTAATGCGCTAATATTGTGAGTAACCGTTACGGGAAACTTTTTACCATCAATTAATGATTCTACAATAATGCCACCCTTAGATTGTGCTTTAATTTCGTGCAATCCTGGTTTTCCATTAATTGCTACTATATCTTTTAACTCCATAAATTTATTATTTTTTTAATGAGGGAAATTTCATTCTATAACTAGGATTTACATTTCCTTTAGTAATATTTTCTAATCTTTTTTTAATTAATCTTTTTTTTAATGATGAAATTTTATCTGTAAATAAAACGCCTTCAATATGATCATATTCATGTTGAACAACTCTCGCGGCTAAACCATCTATAACATCGGTATGTTTTTCAAAATTTTCATCAACATATTCAATGGTAATTTTTTCTTGTCTGAATACATCTTCTGTAATGTCAGGAATACTTAGGCAACCTTCATTAAAAACCCATTCTTCACCTTCTTCTTTTAAAATTTTAGCATTGATAAATACTTTTTTAAAATTCGCTAAAAATTCACGTTCCTTATCATCTAAATCCTCATCTTTTTCAAAAGGAGAAGTATCAACAATAAACAATCTAATTGCTTTTCCAATTTGAGGTGCTGCCAAACCAATACCATTTGCATTTACCATAGTTTCTTGCATGTTCTCAATAAGTTGGGTAAGATTTTCATAATCTTTATCAATATCAACTCCCATTTTTCTTAAAACAGGATGGCCATATGCATAAATTGGTAAAATCATATTCTTTTTTTTGGATTGCAAAAATACAAAAGATTAAACGAATAATAAAATAGTAAGTTATTCTTATTTAAAACTGCAGCTACTTTTTGTATAAAAGTGCTTAAATTAGACGGAATTTTCCGTTGGTTTCATTTCGTTTTTGGTGTGTATTCTTTATCAATTCAACTAGTTTTCAATAGAAAACGATATCAAGAATATTAAAATTAGCATTAAAAACAGTTCTTGTTATATTTTTAGCCCCATTTAACTGCTCAAAAATATTGGAACTAACGTTTTTTAATAATTAAACTCAGCCTTTTAAATAAGTTGTAAATACGTTATTTAATTAAAATAATTGGTAGCATAGTATAAAACCTAAGTAGTTTCTTTTAGTTTAAGAGCTCCTACCTAATTCTCTTATAATTTAATGTTTTAAGTCTCTTTTTTAATTGTTTTGAAGGCTTATAAACAATGTTTACTCCCTTAATATTCGATTTTCCTATGGGCTCTAGACTCTCAGCAGGTGTCCCTTTTAATGTTATTTGAAAAGAGCCCAATGTATCTATGCGTACAATGCGTCCCTCAGCCAAGGCTTCTCCAATGGCTAATGTTAGTGACATAATTACACCATAACAATCACCAACACTCATGGTAGAGCGTGAAGCCACTATATCAGCTAAACTTTCCAAATCTTCTTCTCCTTTATGTATGGCACAAGGATAGTATTTTATTTCAGGAGGTGTTACCATACAATTTTTCTTAGGCAACATTTTAAAATTAATAGGCATAATTATTATTTTTTATAGAGATAATAAAATGAATTTATATAGTAATTTATGTGTATTTATAAAGTAAATTTAATAAAACATAGACAGAAATTGACTAAAAGATATAGATTTTTTTTAACAAAGATGTAGATTAAATAATTTAAAGATAACTATCTTTTTAAGTAAAAATGTATATAAATACTTATAAAGATATCTATAAAACAAACTAAAGATGCAAGGTTTTTACCTTTTTAGGACTTTAAATTAATTTTAACAAATATGTAACGCGTTTATGTACTTAGTTCATTATAAAGAATTACTATGGTAAATATAGTATTTATATGATTTAATTAACTACTAATTTTTATTATTTTTTTAAATAATTAATACGTGTGGATACCTGCCTTAGCAGGTATAAAAAGAAAAGTAAAAGGAAATAAAAATAATTGCCATTCCTGTGCAAGCATAAATTGTATTTTATTAAATTTGTAACTAATTATGAAAGGAATCACAATTATATTATCGTTGATAATACTTGTTTTGTCAGTAAAACCTTGTTCTGACGGGAATAATGCTGAAGATAAGCACGCAGACGGTATTGGCATAAATCACAATCATGGGCAGGACTCTGATGATTCGTGTCCTGTAATGTGTATTTGTGATTGTTGTGGCATGTCAGTAACATATGAACCTATTAGTACTTTAATACTAAATCATAACTTAAAAATTTCTACTAAACTATTTTCTACCTATCAATCAAATTACCGGTTAGATTTTCATTCTAACATTTGGCAGCCGCCACAGTTAATTAGTTAAAATAAACAGACTTAATAGTCAAATTTTTTTAATTAATCATATTTACATTAACAATGCATAAACACATATTGAGCATAATGCTCTCAATTATAGTGTGCTTTTCTTTAAAAGCGCAAACAACTGATATATCAATAAAAGTAATTTCAGAAACAGAAAATGAACCCTTATTAGGCGCAACAGTCTATTTTGAAAAGTTAGAAAAAGGTGCAGTAACGGATTTTGATGGAATTGCTAGTTTTATAAATATACCAACTGGACAACATCTTATTATAATTTCATATTTAGGTTTTGAAACGTTAAAAACAAGTATTCAATTACCAACTAGCTCAGAATTGGTTTTTAAATTAACCAGTGAAGGTAACGAATTGGATGAAGTAGTATTACAATCTACTAGAAGTACAAGAACCGTTAAAAAAATTCCAACCAGAATTGAATTTATTGGCTTAGAAGAATTGGGTGAAAAAGCGATTATGAACCCAACAAATATTTCAATGGTACTTCGTGAAAGTACAGGAATACAAATGCAACAAACTTCTTTAAGTAGTGGAAGTACAAATATTAGAATTCAAGGACTAGATGGGCGTTATACGCAACTTTTAAGAGATGGGTTTCCATTATATGGAGGTTTTTCGAGTGGTTTAAGCATTATACAAATTCCTCCTTTAGATTTGCAACAATTTGAAATTATTAAAGGTAGTTCTTCAACGCTTTATGGTGGTGGAGCTATCGCTGGTTTAGTAAATATGGTGTCAAAAACACCTAATGATGAACCGTCTTTAGACATCATGCTAACTCAAACACAAGCGTTAGGAAGCACCGCAAATGTGTTTTATAGTAAAAGAAACGAAAAGTTTGGTATTTCTCTATACGGTTCTGGACATTCTCAAAAAGCTTATGACCCAGAAGATGATGGATTTAGTAATTTGCCAAAAACAAAATCAATTTCATTTAACCCAAAATTCTTTTATTATCCATCAGAAAAAACTACGTTTTGGGTTGGACTTAATGGAACTTATGATGATAGAATTGGTGGTGATATCACAAAAATTGAAAGTGAAGAAATAGGGAATCATCAATACACTGAAGAAAATGTCTCAAAAAGATTGAGCAGTCAAGCAGTTTACCATACTCAATTAGATTC